>NZ_JBEKFG010000024.1:0-41449 GCF_050013435.1 Binatus sp. (SeqCode)
CTCTACGCGGACCTGGTCAAGTTCGACGAAGCCGCGTCCGCGTGAGCGCGCCAGGCAAGCCCGCGCTCAGCTCAACTCCCGGTAAAATTCGCGAATGTCGGCGGCCAGCAGCTGCGGCTGCTCCATCGCGGCGAAATGCCCGCCGTTGGGCATCGCGGTCCATCGCCGCACGTTGTACGCGCGCTCGGCCCAATGCCGCGGCGGACGCACCAGCTCCGCCGGGAACATCGCGACTCCGGTGGGCGCCTCGATTCGCGTCCCGGGCTTGAGCCGCCACGGATGATGGCGCGCTTCGTAGTACAACCGCGTCGAGGAATTGATCGTCTGCGTGACCCAGTAGATCATCACGTTGGTCAACAGCTGGTCGCGGGTGAAGCTCCGCTCGACGTCGCCGTGACAGTCGCTCCAGGTGCGGAATTTCTCGACGATCCACGCCGCCAGTCCGGCCGGTGAATCGTTCAGCCCGTAGGCGAGCGTCTGCGGCTTGGTGCCCTGGATCCACTGGTATCCGGTCTCGGCGGTGCGGAATTTTTCCATGTCGCCGAGAAACACTTTCTCTTCGGGCGTAAGCTCGGGCGCGTTGCGTCCTTCGGCGGGCCCGATCGCAATCATGTTGAGATGGATGCCGAAGACGCTGTCGGCGTGCACTTCGCCGATTCGCGACGCGATCGCAGCGCCCCAGTCTCCGCCCTGCACCGCGTAGCGCCGGTAGCCCAGCACTTCGGTCATCAGCTTGTGAAGCATCTCCGCCATCGCCTGGATATTCATCGCCCGAGCCCGCGGACGGTCCGAAAACCCATAGCCGGGGATCGACGGCGCGATCACGGTGAACGAATCTTTTGGGTCGCCGCCGTGCGCCGCCGGATCGGTGAGCATCGGGATTAGTTCCATAAACTCGCAGATCGATCCCGGCCATCCATGAATCAGCAGGATCGGCTTGGGATTGGGCCCGTTGCCCTTTTCGTGAATGAAGTGAACTCCGAGCCCGTCAACGCGCGCCTTGAAATGCGCGAAGCGATTGATTTCGCGCTCATGCGCGCGCCAGTCGTATTTGGTTCGCCAGTACTCGACCAGTTCCTTGAGGTAGGCGAGATTGGTTCCATACTCCCACGCGGTATCGGGAACCTCGTCGGGAAAGCGCGTGTTATTGAGCCGCGCGCGCAAGTCGGCGAGCACTTCGTCGGGCACCTCGACGCGGAACGGCTCGATTTTGCCACCGCCCATGAGAACCTCCGCGGCCACTCCTGAGACTCACGCGCGCCGGTCGCCGCGCGCGTGAAACCGTCGCGCAAATGCCTCCGATCCTACTTCTTCGCGAGCGCTTCCTTGGCAAGCTCGCTGGCGGTTTTGCCGTCAAGGCCGGCGCCGAACTTGTCGCGCAGCGCCTTCATGATCGGGCCTATCTGCGACGCGCCCGCCGCAATCGCAGCCGCAATTTCCGCGCGCACTTCATCGGGCGAGGCCGCGGCGGGCAAATACGATTCGAGGACCCTGGCCTCGGTCTCGTTCTGCTCGATCAGGTCCTGGCGGCCCGCTTTGCGCGCAAATTCCAGCGATTCTTCGCGCTTGGCCCGCTCGCGCTTGATTATTTGCAGGATCTCGGCGTCGTTGGGGTCGCGGCGAACGTCTTTTTCCAGCCGCGAAATTTCGGACAACACGCCGCGCAACGCCATCATGCGCAGCTTGTCGCCGCTCTTCATCGCGGCCTTGAGATCGTCCTGAATCTTGCTCTTCATTTTTTCAGTGACGCGAATCTACTTCGCGCCGTAGCGATCAAACCCAACGCGGCCGGCGTGGGGGCAATTGCGGTTCGCGCAATCAGTGACGCGAAGTAAGTCCGCGTCACTGAAAAGCTACTTATGCGCTGCCGTCGCCGTGCCCTTGGTGTCGACATCTTGCCACTTCGGAGGTTCGACTTCGGTCCACTTGCTACCGTCGAGACGGTAGGTGAATACCAATATCTTTTGCTTGCCCGTCGCCCTGCCTTTGCCCTCGCCGCTCTTGGAGGGCGTGTACTCGGCCGCCTGCAGCTTCGCGAGCACGGTCCAGTGTCCCTCCTTCATCGTCGGCAGATACAAGAACTTTGCGTGCTCGAGATCGACGTACGGCTTGCCCGACGCCTTCTTCTCGCTCTCGTCACCCAGGTAGCTATCGGATTCGCTCGCGATAGTATCGCTCAGCGCCTGTTGCTGCGCCTTGGGAATGGGATTCTCTTTGGCGGGACCGTTAGCAGTGGGACCGGCAGCCCCCGAACCGGCAGCGCCGCTGTTGATGTAAAGGTCCTTCTTGACTTCGATCGCGCGTGCGCTGTTGGGCGCAAGAATCGCCGCGACAATCAGCCCCGCCGCCACCAGAGCAGTACATGGTTTCGCAGCCATCTTTCCTACCCTCCTCGGCTTCGGCTTATATCACGGCTTCTGCGGATTAGCACGACTGCGACAGCGAAAAATGACAAGCTCAGCGCTTTGCCTCAATCAGCGCAAAGCGTATCGGCACCAGGACCCAGCTCTCGACGGCAATTCCGCCGTGGCGGGCCGGCACAAACCGCCATCGCGACCGAACTGTTTCCAGCGCAGCGGCGTCGAGAGTGTCGAAACCCGACGAATCCGCAACTTCGGCGCGCTCGACGGAACCGTCAGCGCCGACCAGCACGCTAACTGTCACGGTACCCTGCTCGGCGCGTCGCCGCGCGACGGCAGGGTAAGCGGGGGGAGGATTTCTCGCGTAATCGGCGTGGGCGATCGAATTTGGATCGCCGCCGTTGCCGTTGCCATTGCCGCCGTCGCCGTTGCCGGCACCTGCCCCTGCTCCGCCGCCTGGTCCCGCGGCGGTGCCGACGGCGCCGACGGCCGCCGAAAAAGCACCAGACGCGCCGCCCGGTGAGTCGTCACGACTGTGCGAATGCTCGTCATGCTCCGAATCTGCCGATCGCGCGGGCGCGACCGAGCGCACCGGAGCCAGACTAGCGACTTCGGAATCCGGTTCTTCCATCCGGGGTCGCGGCTTGCGAGCGGCCCGCGGCGGTGCCGGCCGCGTCGCCACATGAATCGACGCGGCGCCAGCGGCGGCGCCCGCGCCAGCGCGCGCGCCGCCGCGTCCCGCAGCGTCTTCTGTCCCCTCGACGAGATAGGCGAGAACCCAATCGCCAGGCACCCTCGCCACTGGCGACGCAAAAAACAAGATCAAACCGACAATTGCCGCGTGAGCCGCTATCGAAGCTGCAAACGACGCCACATGACGACCCGGGCGCGCCCCGGTCGCATCGTAGGAAGATTGCGATTTGTTCTGTTCGTCCAACGTCGCCCAGCCCGGCCGAAGCTTCGCGGATCGGAATGGAAGCGGCCAGGAGCGACGAACGACTACGCGGCAGTACGGCGCCGGCAGTAGTCACTGAAAAGACTCCTGAAGCCTCCCTCTCCCGCGAAGGTTCCTTCGGCTCCATCGATTCACCCGGTCGCCTGACTCGACGAGCGCCGCGATTTGATTCTTCGCCTTTCGTGGCGGCGCTCAGCCTTACAGTTGCGGGGCAGCGCCGGTCTCTCACCGGCTTCCCCGGGCGATTCTCAATGAACACTACGCGGCTTGAGCGCCATGTCAACCGTTGGGCTCTTCGACCACCGCAGCATCTCGAAGTGACGCCGCCGTTTGCGCCGTTTGACACTTTTCAGGCAATCGGGAAAGACTCGAAGCGGCAGCAGGCCGGCGTTGCTGCCCCCGTGTAATCGCGACGGGAGCGATCCGGCCTAATGCCACGAAGGAGAAAGGCTTATGAAGTTTACCTGGTTCCATCTGATGCCGTACCGATTCCTGCCCGAAGACTTCAAGCAAAAGTATCACAGCGTGTGGGTTGATATTCCGCGCGACTTGTACGATCCGAAAGTCGGGCATCGCCTCTACAATGACTACCTCGATCAGCTCGAATACGCCGACGCGATGGGCTTCGACGGGCTGGGCGTCAACGAGCATCATCAGAACGCGTACGGGCTGATGCCGTCGCCGAATATCATGGCGGCGGCGCTCAGCCGGCGCACGCGCAACGCCAGCCTGGTCGTGCTCGGCAACTCGATCGCGCTCTACAATCCGCCGATTCGCGTCGCCGAGGAATTCGCGATGCTCGACGTGATCTCGGGCGGCCGGCTGGTCGCGGGATTCCCGGTCGGCACCTCGATGGATACCAACTTCTGTTACGGCGAGATCCCGGCCACGATTCGCGAGAAGTACTACGAGGCCCACGACCTGATCATCAAGGCGTGGACCGCGAAGGATGTCTTCTCGTTCAACGGCAAGTTCACCAAGCTGCGCTACGTCAACCTATGGCCAAGACCGCTCCAGCAGCCGCATCCTCCTATCTGGATTCCGGGCGGCGGCTCGGTCGAGACCTACGACTTCTGCGCCGACCACGGCTATCAGTACAGCTTCCTTTCCTACTTCGGCTACATCGCGGGCAAGAAGGTCGCCGACGGCTATTGGGAAGTGATGGCGAAGAAGAACAAGGAGTTGAATCCTTACAGCCTTGGCTTCGCGCAGGTCGTCGCGGTTTCGGAGACTGACGAGCAGGCGGAGAAGGACTACGCCCCGCACATGGATTACTTCTACAACCGATGCCTGCACGTCTATAACGGATTCGCCGACGCGCCGGGCTATCGCACGGTGAAGACGATCAAGGCTGGAATGCTGGGCCAGGTCGGCGCGCAGGCATCGATGCAGCGTGAAGGTCTCGATTGGAAGGACTTCGTCGATCAGGGCTTCGTGATTGCGGGATCGCCCAAGACGGTGCGCGACCGTCTGCGCGAGGCGATGAAGTCGCTCAACTGCGGGCATCTGATGATGATCATGCAAGTTGGCTCGATGCCTCCGGAACTGGTGCGCAAGAGCACCAGCCTGTTCGCCACCGAGGTCATGCCGCACCTGCGCGACCTATGGAGTGGCTTTGAGGACAAGTGGTCGCCAAAGCGGATGGCGCAAGATGAGATCGCGATGCCGGCCGCCGTCCATTTCCAGAAGACCGAAGTCAACGGCAAGCCGCGCGCGGGATCGGTGGGCGCGGCGGAGGGGCGCAGCGCGAAATGAACACGACGCAGAAACTTCTAAACGGAAAGTTCTCGCTCGAGATGCAGGTCTATGGGAGCGGCGAGCCCCTCCTATATCTGCACGGCGCTGGTGGACTGATGCCCGTCGAGCCGTTCCTGGAGGATCTCGGCAAACACTTCAAAGTCTATGCGCCGCATTTCCCCGGCTACGGCGAATCCACGGGGATCGAGCATATCGACGACATCGCGGACGCGGTGCTGTTCTATCACGAGTTGATGGATGAACTCGGCATCCCGACCGCCAACCTCGTCGGCCATTCGATGGGTGGGATGCTGGCGGCGGAGGTCGCGGCGTTCGACGTGCATCGCGCAAAAAAGCTGGTGCTGATCGCGCCGGCCGGTTTCTGGATCGACGAAGTGCCGATCCCCGACCTGTTCGCGGCGCAGCTTACCGAGATTGCGGGGCTGCTGTTCCACGATCCCAATTCGCCCGCGGCGCAAATGATGACCGCGATACCGTCGGACTTCAAAGCGCTCGAAACGATGTACGTCGAGCGGGTGAAACGGCTGGCGACGGCCGGCAAATTTCTGTGGCCGATCCCCGACCGCGGCCTCAAGAAGCGCGCCTACCGCATTCACGCGCCAACCCTGCTCCTGTGGGGCGACGACGACAAGTTGATTGCGCCGGCCTATGCCAGGGAGTTCACCAGCCGCATCAAGAACAGCAAGCTCGAGATAATCAGGAATGCAGGCCACATGGTGATGTACGAGCAGCGCGACGCGCTGGTCGGCGCCATCGTAAAATTCCTCAAGGGTTGACCCCGCATGGCAAATGAAACGTCGGATTCCGCTCGCGCGCCGCTTGGATGGTTCCTTACCGTGATGACGGTGCTGTTTGTCGTCCTGGCACTTTCCGATTTCACCAAGGCGCTCCAATTCGCGAACAATCCAGCGGTAGGCGGCCTGGTGGTCTTCGGTCACAAGTTCCACGGCGTCGCGAACAACCTCGTGCTCGGTCCGTTGTTCGGCGTCGTGTTGCTCATCTACGCCCACGGCATCTGGCACTTGCGCGCGTGGGTGCTGCCGCTTGCGATCGTCTATGCGTTTTACGTCCCCTACAACCTGGTGCTGTTCTGGTACACGCAACCGCCGGGGCCTCGATCGATTCCGTTCATCGTGGGCTATCTTGCGATCGCGCTGATCGGTTCGATCGGCACCGCGATCTATCTCGCCTGGCATCGCGAGCGGCTGAGCTGACCGTCGCACGGCTGAGCGCAATAATTTTTTGGAGTTGACTGAGACACGGCACAGTTTTAAATTGCAACTATGAAAATTTACGAATTCACCATGGCTCCCAATCCACGCCGCGTGCGCGTCTTTCTCGCGGAAAAAGGCATCAACGTTCCTTACCAGCAGATCGATCTTGCCACTGCCGAAAATCGCAAGCCCGAGTTCCTGAAAATTAATCCGATGGGCGGGGTGCCCGTGCTCGAACTTGACGACGGCACTCGGATCGCGGAGTCGGTCGCGATTTGCCGCTACTTCGAGGAAACCAAGCCCGAGCCGCGCCTGATGGGCGTGGATGCAAAGGACAAGGCCGTCGTCGAGATGTGGAACCGGCGGATGGAGTTCGAGATCTTGATGATGACGGCGGGCGCGTTCCGCAACACCAGCGATTTCTTCAAGGGACGCATCCCGCAAGTCAAGGAATACGGCGAGATCTGTCGAACCGCGGCGCTCAAACGGCTGGAATGGCTCGACACGGTGCTCGCCGATCGCGAATTCATCGCGGGACCGCGCTACACGATTGCGGACATCACGGCGCTGATCGGAATCGATTTCGGCCGGCTGACCGGAATCAAGGTCGAGGACAATCAGAAGAACCTCGCGCGATGGCATCAGGCGGTATCGAGCCGTCCCAGCGCCAAGGCCTAGCAGGGTGTTGAATAACTCAAATCGAAGGGCAGTTCGGGTCTTGAACTATTCAACACCCTGCGTAAAAGATGGCTTCTTACCTACAACATCTCCCCCAAAGGGGGAGACCAGTAAAAAACCCCCTTTGGGGGAGACAAGAGAGAGGGAGCAGGCGTTGAAAATTACTTTTTCAACAGCCTGCTAGCGCCGATTCGTTTCATCGAAGCCTGACCGGAGATTGGGGCGGTTCGCATGACGCGGACCGCCCCGATTTTTTCAGCGCGAAGCGGATTGCGCGACGGCCGCCGCCATCGGCGGATATATCGGCGGGTAGATCCGGTACAGCATCAGGTAAACAATCACTCCGGTCACCGACACGTACATCCACAGCGGCCAGGTCCATCGCGCGATTCGCCGATGGCGGCTGAACTTGCCGCGCAGCGCGAACCAAATCGTCGCGAATATAAGCGGCACGATTACGCCGGCCAGGGTCACGTGCGGAATCAGAATCGCGAAGTACAGCGAGCGAACCCACCCCTCGCCGCTGAAGTGCACGTTGCCAACGTTGTAGTGATAGACGAGATATGAGGTCAGGAAAGCGGCGGAAAAACCCATCGCGGCGAGCATGCATGCGCGATGCGCTCGCACCCATCCGTTCTTGATGAAGATGAATCCCGCGAGCAGCAGAACCGTCGCGCATCCGTTGAGGATCGCGTTGAGCGGGGCCAGCGAATGGTAGGAATCCAATCAGGTTGCCAGGTTTTTCACTGTTCTATTTCTGCGGCACTTGCATGGGCGGCGGTGCGATCGGATTCGCACCCATCTCGGCCGGATTCGTCACCTTGATCTTGTGATCGAACTTCGTCCACATCCGCGTCGTCAGATCGGGCAGCAGCATGAAGCACAGAAAGGTGACCAGCACCACCGGAATTATCGCGATGATCGCCAGCGCCTTTTTTTCCATCGCCAGATGCATGAAGTACATCGCCACCAGCACGGCCTTTGCCCACGCCAGCGCGATCAGCAGGCCGACTTTGGCGACGTGCGGCAGGCCCATCGCATACACGCCCAGCTCGATGCCGGTCAAAACCGCCAGGTAGATAAAGACCGCAATGTAGTTCGGCCCACTATGCTCAACCTCGTACGCCCCAGTCGCCGCTTGCGTCGTCATGGCTTGAATTTCATCTCCAGACCGTAGTCGTTGTAAAAACTGGCGCCTTAAATCAGGTAGATGAACGTGAAGATCAGTATCCAGACCAGGTCAACGAAGTGCCAGTACAGGCCCGCGATCTCGACCAGGCCGGCTTTCGCCTGCGTTATCTTGCCCATCATTCCGCGAATCAGCAGCACGCTGTTGTACACCACGCCGCCGAAAACGTGACAGCCGTGAAAGCCGGTCAGGATGAAGAAGGTCGCGTCGAACAGGTCGCGCTGCGTCGACATCCCTTTCTCGACGATCAGGTGATGCCACTCGAACGCCTGCATCCCAAGAAACAGGATCCCGCCAAGCACGGTCAGCCCCATGAACATCCGGAACTTCGACTGCATCCCGTGTTGAATGCCGTCGAGCGCCTCGACCATCGTGACGCTCGAGCAGATCAGGATGAACGTCATTATCGCGGTGGTGGTGATGCCGAGGTAGTCGGCAGGCGTCGGCCAGTTCGGATTGTTGATGCGCAGCGCGCCGTAGGCTGCGATTCCGGCGCCGAAAGTCATTGCGTCGCCGGCCAGGAACGTCCACATCCCGAGCTTGCCGAGATTTCCCGGGGTAAGCGACGGTTCCAGCTGATCGACGGGTAGCGCACCGTGATCGTGGGTCTCTGCTGCAGCGGCCTCGCTCATCGCAACCATCCTCTTCGGGGCAAATGGCTATAGGCAATACTCACTTGAAATGACTACCCTCGTCGCCAATCAGCGCTTCGTGATCGTCGGCGGAGTTGAATCGCCGCGGCGGATTGAGCGCCGATAAACGAAGTAAGTAATCCCGCCGATTGCGGCAAACGAGACATACGGCGACGCCAGCATGAACAGCACGCTGCTCTTGTACGCATGGAGCGCGTGACTGTCATCCGACAGCCCGCAGGTCGCGCACGCGTTCGCCAGCCGCGGGGCCGCCGCGACAATCGCAGCCGCTATCGTTATGGCGGCGGCCTTGAGATGTCTTTTTTTCATTTTTTCACTTCTTCACTGCCACGTTTGCCACACGCCCAAAACTACATCAGATACACGAGCCCAAACAGCAGCGGCCAGACCGCGCAGACGAAATACCAGTACACCGCGCATACCTCAATCCCGCCGGCGTTGCGCGCGTTGTACCTGCCGCCCATCGCAGCCATCGCCACGCACGCGAGCCAAATGACCCCGGCCGTCACGTGCGCGCCGTGGCATCCGATCAGCAAATAAAACGTGCCGCCGTACACCCCGCTGGAAAGCTTGAGGCCGTGCGCGACCAGCCGCACCCATTCGCTGCCCTGCACCGCAAGAAACGTCACGCCCAGCGCGAGCGTTGCCAATAGATAACGGCGCAGCAGGCGCTGGCGGCTGCGATGCGCCGCGCGCAGCGCAAGCGTCATCGTGAGCGCGCTCGATAACAGCACGAAGGTGTTTACCCAGGTGACCGCAATCGGCAGGCGCGGCAGCGCTGGCGGCGGCCAGAAGGCCGCTTGGAGGCGGAAGATCAGGAATGACCCGATCAGACCGCTGAACAGCATCATCTCCGACGCGATCAACATCATGATCGCGAGCATCGCGCTGCTGATGAAGGGACGCTCGCTCTGATCGCCGGCCGCGCTCGAGCCCGACGATCGGCTGCGCCGGATCGGCGCCACCAGCGGCAGTACTTTCGCGGTCGATGCTGTCATGCGGGGCGTCATATCAATGCTTCACCAGAATCGTCACGACCGAGACCGCTACCAGCAGGAGCATCACGCCGACCAGTATCTTCAGCGTCCGCCAGATTTCCTCTTTGCGCTCCTCGCGCTTTACCAGGTCAGCCACGGCGGTTCTCACACGCGATCCAGCACGAGCACCAGCCACACGATGGGTAAATAAACCAGCGACGCGAGCAACAACCGGCGCGCCGCCCGCGTATTGCCGGGCGAACGGATCATCACAAATCCAAACATCAACATGCCCAGGCCAAGCGCGGATGCGATTACCATGTAAGGGATTCCAGCAAAGCCAAGCATGGTCGGGATGATTCCCACCGCGACGAGTCCGAGGCACCCCGCAATTACGACCAGATTCGAAGGATTTCCGCCGCGCGCAGTATCATCCGGAAGCAGCCGGATGCCGGCGCGGGCGTAATCGGTCCGGAACAGTCGCGCAACCGCAAACGTATGCGGCAGTTGCCACAGGAACATGATCGCAAACAGCACGATCGGCTCCAAGCCCAGCCCGCCGCGCGCCGCCGCCCATCCCGCCACTGGCGGGAGAGCGCCGGAAACCGCGCCGACGACGTTGCACATCCAGGTGTATCGCTTCAGCGGAGTGTACACGCCGAGATAAACGGTCGTGATTGCGGCGATCACCGCGGCGCAGGCCAGGTTCGTCGCCAGCGTCAGGTAAACCAGGCCGGCGGCCGTCGCGGTCACGCCGAACACCAGCGCTTCGGCCGGGCGCATCCGCATGTCGGGCAGCGGACGATGGCGCGTGCGGTCCATCATCGCGTCGGTGTCGCGCTCGACGTACTCATTGAGCGCCAGCGTCCCGCCGGCTGCCAGGGCGGTACCCGCCAGCAGATTCAGCGCGAGCGTAACATCGAATCCCGTGCGCCCACCCAGATAGAAACCGGCCAGCGTCGTGACCAGCACCATCAGGACAATGCGCGGCTTGGTCAGTTCGAAATAATCGCTCACGCGGCCGTGTGGCAGCGTCAGCGCGGATTCAGCGATCGCCACTTTGGCATTCACGCGGTCACCTGCCGTTCGATTACGCGCGAACTCGCATGCGACTCGATCGCATGGGCGCGCGGCGGCGCGGAGAGGATGCGATAGGCACGCAGCGTCAGCGTCAGGCTGGTCGCCAGAACCGCGGCGCCGACCGCGACGTGGCTGGTGGTCGGGATCACCGCGCGCTCGCTCCAGATGGTGAACGCACCGAGACCAATCTGGATAATCAACAGCACGAACAACCCGATCGCGGGGCGGCGCAGCGCGCCGACCTCACGATGCGTCCGTAGCACACGCGCGACCGTCCAATAAATCATCGCGGTGACAACCACCGCACCGCATCGATGCGCAAAATTAACCGCGATGTACGGGTCCCAGTACGGCGGCACCAGATAGCCGAACGAAAGCGGAAAATCGGGGATTACCAGCCCGGCGCTCATGTGGCGCATCAGCGCGCCGACCAGAATTTGCAGGTAAATGACGGCGGTCGTCGCGGCGGCAAGCGCAGGCAACTGGATTCGTGACGGCGGATCATCGACGTGCGGGGTCGTGCTCCAGCACGGATTGGTGAAAATAGCGATCGATACCATCAGGCACAACAGCGCCTGGGCCGTAGCGGCGTGCGCAACCGCGATCGCCAGCGGCAACTCGAACAGCACGGTGATTCCGCCAAGCACGGCCTGCACGACGATCAGCAGGAACGCCACCACGACCAGCTTGCGGACCCATCGCCGCGGCTCGGTGCGCCATGCCCACGCCATCAGCACCAGCGTAAGAATTACGACTGTTCCGGCAGCCACGCGATGGCCAAATTCGAAACGGATGCCGCCCTCCCACGCCGGGATGAGTTTGCCGAACGCCAGCGGCCAGTCCGGCACGGCAAGCGCGGAACCCGTCGAGGTGACGAGTCCACCGACGAAGATGAGGCAAAAAGTCGCGGCCGCGGTCAACATCGCAAAGCGATGCAATCCGCGCGTCCTCTCATCTCCGGCTGACAACTGCGACTGATTCATTCGCTGTTAGTGCGTTCGCTTGTTGGCCGCGCCCGTCGAGTGTTCGAGCAACTGCGATTGCGGCAGATAATCCTCCGCAATCCCGGGCGTGCTGTATTCGTACGGTCCGCGGTAAACGATCGGCACCGGTCCGGGCCAGTTGCCGTGCGGCGGCGGCGAAGGCGTCGTCCACTCCAGAGTATTGGCGTACCACGGATTCTCAGTGGCCTTGGCGCCCTTGAAATAGCTCCAGATGATATTGGCCAGCAACAGGAACTGCGCGGCGCCGAGCACGAAAGCGCTGATCGAAATAAATTCGTTTATCGGGATGATCGGCTTCAAAAAGTCGTACTGCTGCGGATTGTAAATCCGGCGCATGTGTCCCGCCATCCCCAGAATGTGCATCGGGAAGAAGGTGCAATTGAACGCCACGAAGGTGATCCAGAAGTGAATCTTGCCCAGCGTCTCGTTCATCATGCGGCCGAACATCTTGGGATACCAATAGGTAATTCCCGCGAATACCCCGAACAGGCTGCCGCCGAACAGTACGTAGTGAATATGCGCGACGATGAAGTAAGTATCGTGGATGTACATGTCCACCGGCGTGCACGCCATCCAGATTCCCGACATTCCGCCGATCACGAACATCGCGACGAACGCCAGCGCGTTCATCATCGCCGCCGTGTAATGGATGTTGCCCTTGTAGAGCGTGCCGAGCCAGTTGAAAGTCTTAATCGCCGACGGCACTCCGATGATCATCGTGGTGATCATGAAGCTGCTGCCGAGCACCGGATCCATCCCCGACACGAACATGTGATGGCCCCACACGACCCACGACAGGCCCGCGATCGCGATCATCGCATACGCCATCGCGCGATATCCGAAGATGGGCTTGCGCGAAAACGTCGCGATGACCTCGGAGGCGATCCCCATCGCGGGCAGGATCATGATGTAAACCTCAGGATGGCCGAAAAACCAGAACAGATGCTGCCACAGCAGCGGCTCTCCGCCACCCGAGGGCAGAAAGAAATGAGTGCCGCCCAGGCGATCGAACAGCAGGAGCGCGATCGCCGTGGTCAGCACCGGAAGCGCGAGCAGCAGCAGAATCGCCGTGATGAACAGCGACCAGATCGTCAGCGGCAGGCGGAAGAAGTACATCCCCCTGGTGCGCATGTTGACGATCGTGGTGATGTAATTGATCGAGCCCATCAGCGACGAGGCGCCGAGCACGATGATGCTGATGCACCATAAGTTCTGGCCCCAATCGACGCCGGTGTAGATTGGCACTGCGCTCAGGGGAGCGTACGAGGTCCATCCCGCGGCCGCAGGACCGCCAGTTACAAAGAACGAGGAAAGCAGGATCACGCCCGCGAGCGCGCCGAACCAGAACGACAGCATGTTCAGCTTGGGGAACGCCATGTCGCGCGCGCCGATCATCAGCGGGATGAGGAAGTTGCCGAAACATCCGACCAGGATCGGCATCACCACGAAGAAGATCATGATCGTGGCGTGCATCGTGAACATCGCGTTGTAAGTATTGGGCGGAATCGCGCCCTCGTACATGAACGGTTCGGGCACCCAGCCAAATCCAGGCACCTGGGTCTCCGGCCACGCCAGTTCCCACCGCATCAGCATCGCCATCAGGCCGCCGATCGCCATCATGAACAGCGCCATGAACAGGAACTGCTTGCCGATCATCTTGTGATCTTCGGAGAAGATATACGTGCGCCAAAAGCCGAGCGCATGAGGCTCCGCATGTGCGCCGTGTGTCGCAACCGCTGCCGTGCTGCTCACTTTGGGCTAGCTCCTTCGGTCGGCGAGGGCGGCGAAGGCGGGTTTGCATACAGGTCTTTGAGCCACTTGTCGAAATCCTCCTGCGACTGGACCGTCAGGTTGCCCTTCATCCCCGAATGCCCGAAGCCGCACAGCTGCGAGCACGGAATTTCGTATTGCCCGGTTTCGGTCGCCTCGAACCAGACGTGGATGATGCGGCCCGGTACCGCATCCTGCCTCAGGCGCATGTTCGGGAGGTAAAAACTGTGGATGACGTCTTTCGAGGTCAAATCGATCCGCACCACTTTGTTGACCGGCACGTGCAGCTCGTTCTCGACGATGATGTCGTCCTTGGTGCCGAGTTTGCCGTCGGGCCCCGGATAAGTGAATTCCCAGTTGAACTGCTTCCCGGTCGCCGCGTAGAACACATCTCCCGGAGGCCCATGCTCCTTGATATCAGCCCACGTCGAGCGGCTCATAAACGCCAGAACGATCAGGATCGCGGCGGTCGCCGTGGTCCAGATGATCTCGAGACGCGAATTGCCTTCAATATATTCCGCCTTGCGGCCGGGCCGCGCGCGATAGCGAATCATGAAGACCACCATCGTGATCATCACCGCTGTCCAAACCACCAGCACCAGCCAGAAGATCAGCAAGAAGAGCCGATCGATCTGGGGACCGAAGGTCGAGATGTCGTGCGGAAAATACAGATACTCGAGCATCGACGCGTCACCTCTGCGCTATCAATGGGTAAATTCCGGACGAGCATTCGCCGCGCCGATCAAGGCGGCTGATGCAACGTTCCAAAACCGTCCGATTCATGAATTGAGTGTGATTATGCCCGTTAGCGCAACGATTAGTGGAATGAAAATCTTTGTCGACCCACCGATACGCCCGCTTGATGGCCGCTCATAACACTACATTTCGCTGGTTAATTCAAGCGCGTCGTGGTCCCATGAGCGCATCGGGCGCGCGTCCGGTCATCAGGTATGGGCGCGCGATTGGCGCCAGCAAATCTTTGGGCTACAACGGCTAGTCGGGGGAGAGGAGGTTTTTATTTCTTATGGCTGATCGCGAGGCGACGATTTCCCAGGTCTTCGAGGCACGCGCGCACAAGTACGGTGCGCGCGCATTCTTAAGGGACAAGCCCGGTAAAGTCTGGACCGACCACTCGTGGACCGAAATCTCCGACGCTGCGGGAAAGCTTCGCGCCGGTCTGCTCAGCCTGGGCGTGCGCCCCGGCGATCGCGTGGCGATCCTCTCGGACAATTGCCCCGAATGGATCGTCGCCGATCAGGCCATCCTGGGTCTCGGCGCGATCGTCGTGCCGCTCTACACCACCAGCGGACTCGAGGAAACCGCACACGTCATCAGCGACTCGGGAGCGAAAATCGTCGCGGCCAAGGGGCCCGAGATGATCAAGAAAATTCTCGGACTGGGCAGTTCGATTCCCGAGGTCACGGCAATTGTCGCGATGGATCACGGCGCGCAGTCCGCTCCCGCCGCGGACGCTACGCCCGCCATCATCACGATGGCGTCGGTGAGCGGCGATGCGCCGGCGGCCATCGTCGAGGGCCGCAGCGACGACCTCGCGACAATCATCTATACGTCGGGCACGACCGGCACGCCCAAAGGCGTGATGCTCTCGCACGGCAACATCCTGGCCAACTGCGAAGACTCGCTGGCCGCACTCACGCTCAACAACACCGACATGACGCTGTCGCATCTGCCGATCGCGCACTCGTTCGAACGGACCGCGGGTTACTACACCGTGACAATGGCGGGAGGGACGATCGCGTTTGCCGAGAGTCTGGGGCAGATCGCATCGAACCTGCTGGAGGTCGAGCCGACCGTGGTGCTCACGGTGCCCCGCCTGCTCGAAGTGATACATAGCCGCGTGATGCGCACGGTGGAGTCCTCGCCTCCGATACGCCAACGACTATTCAAAATGGCGCTGGCGGCGGGCGAGCAAGCGGCTGAGTATCGCCATCGCGGCAAACCGCTTCCGCCCATGCTGGCGCTGTCGATGGCGCTGTTCAGGCGCCTGGTCTTCGCACGAGTGCGCGCGATCTTCGGAAATCGAATGCGCTACCTCATTTCCGGCGGCGCACCGCTGCCGACCGAGATCAACCGCTTCCTGTCCGCCGCCGAAATTCCAATCGTCGAAGGATATGGGCTGACCGAGGCGGCTCCCGTCGTCGCGTGCAATCTGCACGCCAAGACCCGAATCGGCACGGTGGGCCAGCCGCTGGCGCACATCCAGGTTGAAACGGCCCCCGACGGTGAGTTGCTGCTGCGCGGGCCGAACATCATGAGGGGTTACTACAAGCTCGAGGCCGACACGAAGGAAGCGATCGACGAAAATGGATGGCTCCATACCGGCGACATCGCGAAGATCGACGTCGAGGGTTACATCGCGATCACCGACCGCAAAAAGGAAATCATCGTGCTGTCGGGCGGCAAGAACGTGTCGCCCGCCTACGTCGAGAGCAAGCTCGTCGGCGACAAATTCATCTCGCAAGCCTGCGTGGTCGGCGACCGCCGCAAGCATCTCGCCGCGCTGCTGGTGCCGGACTACGAAAACCTGGCGCAGTTTCTAAGCGAAAACCAGCTCGACCCGAAAAACCCCGACGCGCTGGCGAAATCGCCGGCGTTGAAGGCGCTGCTGCACCAGCGGATTCGCGAAATCAACAAGCAGCTCTCGGACGTGGAAGCGATCGTCGGGTTCACGATCATCGCGCAGCCGTTCACCCAGGAAAATGGCGAGCTGACGCCCTCGCTCAAGGTGCGCCGCAAAATCGTTCAGGCGCACTTCAAGGAGCAAATCGACGCGATGTTCGGCGATTGATCCGGCGAATTTTCCGGGACTGACCTGGGCAATGAATTATGCGCCCGGTGTGTTTTCGCCGTCGCGCCGTCCGCCGTTGCCGGGAATCGTCGCGAGCCGCGAACTGACTTTTCCGCCTTTGCCCGCGTTGAATAACCGGCGCATTCCGGTAATGGCGATCGCCGCAAAAATGATCCATATCAAGCCGGCGCCGAAGCCAAACGCGATTCGGCCCGTCGTCGGGTTCGCCGGATGCACCGCGGATATCGAGGATGACGTGGTGAAGGCGCGCGGTCCGGAACCGAACGCAACCCAGGAGAATACCGATCCGAGCGAGCCTACGATTGCCAGTCCCAGCAAATATTGCGTCAACCGCGCCCACAGCGGAGCGTCGGCCGGCAAATTACCGTCTGGTCCAGAACCTCCGGCCACCGTCGAACCCACGATTATCGCCGCGCCGCTCAACCCAAACAGCAGCGGGATGCAAATCGCAACCCATCCGGGCATCTGGCCGGCCGCGGCAGCCGGGGGGGAACCGAATCTCCCGTATGCTGCAATGCCAAGCAGAACTCCGACCCCAATAAATAACAATCCCAAAGGCACGGCTAGCCAGGGAGAAGGCTGCGATTGCGAGTTCATCCGAATAAGCGGCTGGCTACCATTTGTTTTATCTAGCCATTGGCCAGCCCGCATCTTTGATTCTTATCACTGCGTGCAGGGGTCACCCCTGCCGGGGGTGCGGGGCGAGGAGCCCCGCATTTCAATTAACTTCCTCTTCTACTTCGTCCCGTTCTCGACGACCAGCAGCGCGTGGATCGTCGTAAGCTGCTTCACCATGTACGCGCGCTTGCCCTTGGGCGTGACGACTTCGATATCGTCGTGCGCCGCCTTGCCGATTAGCGCGCGGCCCAGCGGCGACGACAGCGAGATGCGGTTCTGCGCGCCGTCAACTTCCTCCGGCACGACGATCTCGAACTCCGCGATACCGCCCTCATCGAGATCTTCGAGCCGCACGCGGCTGCCCAGCCCGACGGTGTCGCGCGGAATCGTCTCGAGATCGATCATCGTGAGCTCGACGATTCGCGCCTCGAGGTTGCCCACCCGCGCGCGCAGGAACTCCTGGCGCTGCTTGGCCATTGCCCATTCCGCGTTTTCTGACAAGTCGCCGTGAGCGCGCGCGCGCTCGAGTTCCTTGGGCAGGTCCACGGTGAGTTCGCGCTTGAGCGTGTCGAGGTCTTTTCTGAGCCGCTTGATTACCGGTAATTCAGCCATCGATACACTACTTCCTCAATGCGATCTTTTTCCTGCTCGATACCATCGCCGCGCCGATGAGCGCTGCCGCAATCTCTTTTGCGCGCTTCAATCCGCGACGATTGAAGTCAGGCTGCGATTGACGCCGGTCACGCTCTGAATCTTCTGCACCACCAGCTCGCCGAGCGAGGTCACGTCCGCGGCCTCCGCGATCGCGATGATGTCGTGCGGCCCGGTGACCGCATGCGCCACCGAAACGCCGCTCACGCCTCGAATCTTGGCCGCAACCTCGCGCGCCTTTCCCGGCGACGTGTCGATCAGGATGAATGCCTTTACGGACATGCTGGTTTCCTCCCGGCGCGCACCCGCGTTCAGCGCGGTGGCGGAATCAAAGTACCCTTCTCATCATATACATAAAAACCGCGGCCTGATTTGCGGCCCAGGTATCCGGCATCGACGTACTTCTTCAGCAGCGGGCATGCACGGTACTTGTCGTCGCCGAGCACCCGATGCATCACCTCCATGATCGCAAGGCAGGTGTCCAGCCCGATCAGATCCGCCAGCTCGAGCGGACCCATCGGCTGATTGGTGCCCAGCTTCATCGCGATGTCGATATCGGTTACTCCGCCGACGCCTTCGTACATCGTGTAAATCGCTTCGTTGATCATCGGCAGCAGCACGCGATTGACGATGAATCCCGGGAAATCCTGCGCCGTCATCGTGGTCTTGCCGAGCTGCTCGGCGAGCTCCCGCGTCTGCTGAAAAGTCGCTTCCGAGGTGGCCAGCCCGCGAATGATCTCGACCAGCTTCATCGCCGGGACCGGGTTCATAAAGTGCATCCCGATCACGCGGCCGGCGCGTGAAGTCCGCGCCCCCATTTTGGTGATCGAAATCGACGACGTGTTCGAGGCGAAAATCGTCTCGGGCGGACAGATCTTGTCGAGCTTCTGCAGCAGCGCGATCTTGGCGTCTTCGTTTTCGATCACCGCCTCGATCACGAAGCCGAGCGCGGCCAGATCCTCGAGCCTGGTGGACGTCTCGACACGGCGCATCACGCGATCGCGCTCCTCGGGCTTGAAGCGCCCCCGCTCGACCATCCGATCCAGGTTGCGCGCGATCGAATCGACGCCGCGCTTGCACAGCTCCGGCGTGATATCGTGCATCAGGACCGCGATTCCCGCCTGCGCCGCGACCTGCGCGATTCCCGCACCCATCTGCCCTGCCCCGATTACCCCGATCCGCTGCAAACTCATTCGTCTCTCCGAAAACTATTCAGCCGTGAACTGGAGGTGCCGGATATAATCAATGATGCCCTGGAGGCTCCTCGCCACCGACCCAGGTGCCGGCGCCGCCACCGCTTTGCATCGCGGTGCGCACCTTCCTTACGTCTTCGGGCGACTGGCGCCCCGCCATCCCGAGGTTGCGCATCAGGAAGTTCGTCATGTTCGAGGTAAGCCGGTCGCGGATGGTTGGCTCGGCGCCGACTTGCGTGTCGAGCACCACATCGACCTGCTCCCGCGTGAGACCCTCTTCCACGAAAATATCGACCAGCCCGACCAATCCGACTTCGCCGCCGGCGCGGTCCACGATCGCCACTACTTTCGCGCACGGCGTGCAGACGCGGCGGATCAAACCGGCGCGCTTGCTGCAATAGACGCATCGCATCAGGAGATTAACCGCCTCAAAGTGCGCATCGCATCGGCCCCCGAATGCATCGCAGGGCCCGCATCCCCGCAAAAGCCCTGAAAAAACTTGAAGCGGCCGTGCGCTCGAAAAATCGGCGGGCCCGCTTCATTTTCGAGGTTACTACCGGCGGTAGATGCTCGCAAGTATGAGCGGCTGACCCCCGCCGCGGACGGATAAATCCTGATCGTTGACATGGCAGGCCGCCGGCGCTACAGTCGCAATTGAGAATCATTCTCAGAATTGAGCTTATGATCAATCAAACCGCTGTCGCCTACTTCTTCTATTCGCTCGGCATCCTGTTCCGCGAAGGCATGGAAGCGATGCTGGTGATCGTCGCGCTCGCGGCCGCCACCCGCGGCGCGGGGCGAATCGGACGCTCGCGCGACATCTACGCGGGCGCACTGGCGGCGATCGCCGCCAGCGTCGTGCTGGCGTGGGTCGTCAACAATTTCATCACCGACGACGCCAGCGACACGCTCGAAGGCGTCTTCCAACTGTTCGCCGCCGCGACCCTCTTTTACGTCAGTTCGTGGATGACCTCGAAAGGCCAGGCCGATCGCTGGATGAAGTTCATCTCGCAAAAACTGCAGAGCGCCGAGCACAGCGCGGTTCCCGGTATCGCGCTCGGACTCACCGCGTTTCTGGCCGTGATGCGCGAGGGCGCGGAGACGATAGTCTTCTTTCAGGCGCTCACCAGCGGCGCGACCGAGGCTGTCGAGCGTCACGCGGTGGCGGCCGGCATCGTCGTCGCCACGGTGGCACTGGCCGCGACTTTCGTGGTCATCAGGCGCGCCGCCGATCGAATCCCGATGAGGTTCTTCTTCCAGGTGACCTCGACTCTGCTCTACGCGATGGCGATCGTCTTTGTCGGCCAGGGCGTCGCGAGCTTGCAGGAGGCGTCAAGGGTATCGGCTACCTTCGTGAATTACGCGCCGACGATTCCGATGCTCGGGGTGTTCCCGACCGTTCAATCGCTCGGCGCGCAGGCGATCCTGCTGATGCTTGCGGCGGCCGCCGTGTTGGTTCCACGCAACGCCGCCGCGCGAGAGGTCAGGGGTGCAGAGCGGGCGGCGATGCAGCAGGCGCAGCGGAGTCAGACTTGAGCTCGGGCGCTTGCGCCACGGAATCGCCGCCGCCGAACAAAACGGTTTCCACGTCGGAAGTGAGCTTCTCGGAAATCACCAGCGCGCGAAACCCCATCCGCGTGCATTGATCGACCGTCGGGTCGCGCGCGTCCGCATTTTGACGCACGTGCCTGAGCGCGACGCGCAAGTCCTGCGTGCGATCGAGCAGGACCGACAGCCGCGCCGCGACGATCGCGGTCGAATTGCCGCCGCTCGAAGCAAGATCGAGCGCCAACGCTTCGTCGTGCTCCGCGCCGGCTATCGCATGAAGCGCAGTCTTGATCTCGGCGCATGCCGCTTCGGTGCTGTCGTCGGACGCGGCGGGTAAACCGGCGGCCAGAGTGGTTTGAAGCGTGGCAAACAGAACGGCGGCAGCCGCGAGCCGCATCCGCGCCGCGCCTATTTCCTCATCTCATCGATGATGCGCTCGCGCTGGCCGTGCTCGATCAGCTGATCGTTGCGCCGGCCCTGCTTCAGCGCGACATAGGTGAAGAACATCACCAGGATCATCATCCCGATGATCGGGACGTTGTCCGGCACGGTCAGGATTTGGAGAAACTGCTGAAACCCGCTGATATGGCCCATTGAACCCTCGACGCTCGGCTTGGTCTTGCTACGATCGATGTAACAACGCGGTCAGGGCAGTGTCAACTTTCCGCGCCCCGCCGGACGCGCACCGCCAAGCGCCGCATCCGCGGCGCGCTTGCAGCGCGGCGGCGTCAGCGGGCAAAGTATTCGGGCATGGCCAATCACGCCCAGGCTTCGCCGTACGCCGCCGGTGCGCCGCGCGGCATCTTCAACCTCGCATGGGGGCTGGTCGCGACGCTTCTGTCAGTGCTGTGGACCGCGCCTTGCGCGATCGCCGCGGCGATCGCCGCCACGATGGGCAAGCCGCACGCGGTCACGGTGATCAGTCGCGCATGGGGCCGCGGAATAATCGGGCTTTGCGGCATCAAGGTGCAAATCGAAGGGCTCGAAAATCTCGCCGGTCTGAAATCGTTCATCCTGGTTGCAAACCACCAGAGCTTCTTCGACATCTTCGCCGCGGCCGCGTTCATTCCGGGCGAGCCTCGTTTCGTCGCCAAAAAAGAGCTGCTCAAAATCCCGGTGGTCGGTTACGCGATGCAACGCGGCGGTCACGTGATCATCGACCGCGAGGCCGGCGGCAAGGCGATTCGCAAGGCGATTGCGATCATCCGCAGCGGCCTTGACGTCTGCGTCTTCGCCGAGGGCCATCGCTTCAGCGACAACCGGGTCCACGAGTTCGAAGACGGCGCCGCGTGGCTCGCGATCCTGTCGAAATTGCCGGCGGTGCCGATGTCGATCAGCGGGTCCGGCCTGATTTTCCCGCGCCTGGCGAAGGTCGTGACCCCGGGCTGCGCAATGCGCATGACGATTGGAAAGCCGATCGCGACCGACGCAATGCGCAGCGCCGACCGCACCGAGTTGACCCGCAAGCTCGAGGAAGCCGTGCGCGCCACTTTCACCACCGAGGTCTGAGCGCGCGCACGGTCGCGCTCCGGTCAGGCTTTGCGATCGAAGATGAACAGCGGGACCTGGCTCGCGAATTTCGGATCGATCGTCAGGACGCGGCGTCCTGACTCGATCCGAATCGCGCCCGCCTCAAGACCGGCGGCGCGAAAATCGGCTATCACCTGATCGACGTCGTCGGCCTCGAGCCACAGGCCGATCATTCCTTCGCTTGACGAATCGCTCGCGGCCGCCGCGACTAGGCGAATTTCCGCGCCGCCGACCTTCACCGACGCCGACTTGCCGTCCGCCGATCTGGCAACGGCAAAGCCGAAGTTCTTCTGGTAGATCGACGCTGCGTCCGCGAGATCCGAGGTCGCGACTTCGAGCGTGTCGAGGCGTTTAATCATCGTTGCGGATCTTGTCGCGACGCCTGTGATCGTTCCAAAGAAAAACGGGGCCGGATTGCTCCAGCCCCGCGACTCCTGTCGTCGCAGCCCAGCCGCTCAGCCCTTCGGCTTCATCGAGAAATTGCCGGTCGCCGTCGCGCCGTCTTTCACGTCGACTTTCTGATCCGCCGTGCCGAGCTTTTCCTGCCACACTTCGACTTCGTAGTTGCCCGGCGGCACGCCTGCGATCGAATAGTTGCCGTTGTCGTCGGTCACCGCGAAGTACGGGGTGTCGGTCGCGAACCACCATGCGTGCATCCAGCCGTGCGCATCGCAGCTGACCTTGAACACTTCCGGCTGATCGATCTTTCGCTGGATTACCTTCTTGAACTTGGGCTGAGCCATGTTGAAGGCCGGATTCTTGGTCGAATAGGTATGGATGTTGTGCAGAATCCCGTCCGAGTTGATGATATCCACGGTGCTGCCCGCCGGGAACGCGAGCACGTGCGGCGTGTAGTCACATCCCTTCTGATCGAACTTTACTTCACCGGGCTTCACGTCGCCCTTGGCGCCTTTCACGATCACAACCGCGTTTGCGATTCCGCCGCCGCTGCCGACCAGCAGCTCCTCTTCGAAATGCGGATGCAGCGCGCATACGTCCTTGTCCTTGGTCACCTCGACCTTCCTGGGCGGGGGCGCGGTGCCGTCGTACTTGACGGTTCCGCTAATCGTGCCGCCGGCAGCGCTCGCGAGGCTGGCGCCAACGGTCATGCTGAGCGCGACACCCGCACACGCCGCCAGTACAACTCCAAACTTGTTCATTACCATTCCCTCCTGCGAAATCGCCGATATGTCTTACTTAAATACATCAAACTCTCTGAGCTTAGCGAATAATCAGTTGCCCACTCAATCGACTAAACGATGACAACCTACTTCTTACTCACTTCACCTTTCACTGGCGCCGTCGCCGCCTGCACCGGAATTGCCTCTCCCGGATGAGTCCCAAACCAGAAAATATAGTCCACTAGCGCGCGGATCTGCTTGTCCTGGTTACCGCCCAGGATGTCGTCCGGGCCGCCCGGATAGTACGACGGCATCTTGGTTCCCGGCTGTAGCGCCGACGGATTTGCGATCCACTTCGTTATCCAGTCCGGATTCAGCCGCTGATGCGCCAGCGCCAGGTCGGGCGCCCATCCCGACGGCGGTCCCTCCGGCTTCTTGTCGCCCTGCTGATGGCAGCTGAAGCAGTTGAAGTAGTCCTTGGTCATCAGCTTCACGCCCGCCGCCAGCTCAGCCGGCGCAATCAGGTTGGTGTCGATGAAGGTATACACCACGTTCACGTCCGACAGCGCCGTGAAGTAATTCACGACCGTGTCGTCTTCACCGTTGGTGAAATGAAAAGTCGGCATCCTGATCTTCAGCCACGGACGAATCGGGGTCGGTCCCTGGAGGAATGCGAATAGCCACTCGGGTTGAACCTTGAAGCCCTCGCCATTGAGTATTGGCGGCGCAAAGTTGATTTCATCTCCCGGGTAGAAGCGGCGGATATAACCACCCCGATCCTCGACGATATGGCAGCCGACGCAGTTGTAGTAATTGACCATTCGCCGGCCGGCAACGATTTGCGTCTGATGCTCCGAGCCGGGCATCCGGTACCGCTCCTGCACCCTGCCCTGCGTCAGGCCGGCCAGGAACACGACCAGGTTCTTGATGTCGGAGCTGGCGAAATGGAACTTCGGCATCAACTGCTCGACGTCCTTGGTCGCGTAGGTACGCGGGTTTTGCAGTTTATGGAACGTCCATTGATCCCACGTCTCGGGAATCTGCGTCTGGTTGCCGAAAAATAGTTCGTCGAGATGCTTGGAGCCGAAGGTCGTCAGCTCGACGCCGGTTCGCGACTCCTTGTCCATCCCTTCGATCTCGTGGCATCCGAAGCATCCGTATTTGCGCACCAGCGCTTCGCCCTTCTTGATCTGCTCGGGATCCTTGAGCGCGGTTTCGATGCCGTGGATTTCCCGCTTCTTGCCATGCGCCATCAGAAACGCGGTCAGCGCTTCCGCTTCGTGATCGCTCAGGCGCAACGACGGCATCGCCGTGTGCGGCGAGAAGTCATGTGGATTCTTCAACCATGTATATATCCACGCCGCCGAAGTCTTCTCCGCGATCTTGCTCAAGTTGGGCGCGAAGTCCTTGGCCGTGAACGCGTGGCCCGGCCCCAGCGCCGATTCGACGCCGACCGGAGTTGCATGCTCACGCGGATCGATCGCGTGGCATCCTTTGCAGCCGACCGATTCAAACAACCCCTTGCCTTCTTCGACGAACGCCGGATTGGTGACGTCGGCCTCCAGCGTCGCAAGCTCGGGATGCGCCGCGAGCCACTCCTTCGAATTCTTCGACGAACTGTCCAGGATGAACGCGGCCAGCGCAGTCGCCTGGGCGCGCGAGAACATGAAGTCCGGCATGCGCGTGTACCGCCGGAAGTCATCCGGACTGATGATCCATCGCACCGTCCACGACGGATCGAGCTTTGCCGCCGCGAGTTTCAGGTACGGGCCGATCTTCGGCAGATCCTCGTAGCCGGCCACCAGATGGCATCCCGCGCATCCCATCTGCTGGAACATCCGTTCCCCCTCGACCCAGTTCACCGCGATCGGTTTGCCCGCCGCATCGACCAGCGAGCCCACGTCGATGTGGCACTTGATGCATCGCGACTGCATCTTGTCGCCCCTGAGCATCGGCGAATCCCAATCCGGATCGTCGCCATGCGCCACCCGCACCGAGCTCACCGCCGGCCCCTGTCCGTCGTGACACGGCGTGCATCCGAGTTTCTCGGGGGGATGCTTCAATATGATCTGATCGAAGTTGCTATGCGTGCGAAACGGCTCGGGCGCGTTCTCGAAGCCCTTCTTGTCGGCGCCCATATGACAGCTCTGGCATCGATCGACCCGCGCGATCGCCTCGTCGAAGGCGTTGCGGTCGAAGTCGTCGATCGCGGTCTGCTCAATCTTCGGAATCTTCGGATAACGCAGCAGGACCGTGTTGCGGAACTTGACCGGGATCATCCACGTGTCGGCCTTGTCCAGCAGATCGTCGCGCTTGGCGGTCAGCTTCTTCATCTGATCTGTCAGGCTCTCGACCTTCGAGTTGAGCGCCTCGATCTGATCCTTGACCGCCTGCAGATTGTCCTTCGCTTTGTCGGAGACGATATTTTCCTGCGCGAGTTCCGCGTTCAGCTGATCGATTTCTTTTTTGTACGGAGCCGGGTTTTCCTTTTCCTGGACGGCGTGGTTGTAGTCGTACCATCGCTCGGTCAAATACGACTTGGTGAAGCGGACCAGCTGATCCTTGTCGTTGGCGACGTTGTTCAGATCGGTCAACTGCCCGCGCAACGCCGCCAGCTTGGCCGCGCTGGCGCCGGAGTCGCGTTCTTTGCGCGCCTCGGCCAGGTCCTTCGAGACTTTCTGGTATTCGGAATCCGCGTCGAGGCGATGCTGCTCGTCGGCCGCGTCCTTCATGTACTTGTCGTACGCCAGCCGGTCCCACTGGACCTGGTATTCCTTCCACGGACGGCGCGAGATGTTGTCGTCCCAAATCGACCAGACCGCGGTCACCAGCAACACCGCTACCATCAGCACGAACAGCGCGCTGTATGATTTTCCTTCTTCAATGGGATCAAGCCCCGGTCTGCCTGCCATCTGCTCTTATCCTGTTCTCAGCTGCGAATGCCGCCGTTCAAATACTTACTCAAATACTCACTCAAATACTCAATAGTCACTCATGCGGGCGAGCCCACATGACCTCGACGATGTAGCCGGCGAGAAAAACCGCAATGCCGATCCCGGTGAACTCGTATTCTTTCCCCATCCCGTGCGGCTGGCTGATCCCGACGTACAGCGCGAAGCCGACGTCGGCGATTCCGAGCGCCTGCAGTACTTTGGCCAGGATAAACACCGGGGTCGCGGCCACGTCAGATGTTAATCCAGGGCGTAACCAGGATGTACTTGATGTTGAGCGCGTGCCGCAGCGCCATCTTGATGAACACGCCGGCCATCGCGATCAGCAGAAATCCCGTGATGCCGAAGCGCACCGGTCCCCATCTCTTCAATATCTCGGGACCGCCGCCGGGAAACGCCGACCATGGATCGCCCGAGGGCCGCGCTCGTATCCAGTAATATAACGCCGCGTACCCGACCACGAAGTAGCCCACTATCAGCGACAATCCGAAAATCGCCGACGCCAGGTAGTCGCGGAAGCCGAACATGTACGGCAAATCGACGTTGGTCAGCGCCTCCACCAGGTGCGGATCCCAGACCTGCCCGGGCCAGAACCAATTCCATCCGGGACCGCGGAAAAATGTGCCGATGATGATGAATGAGACCCATAAAATGTGGAACCCGATGAAAAATGTCAGTATCTCGAACATTCGCTCGCGGAACGTGTAGTACCCGTTGCCTTTCGGATTGATGTCCAGATACGGAATCAGCATCAGGCCCACGATGATGAAACTCGGCAGCACCACGCCCGCGTACCACGGGTCGAAGAACACCAGCATTTCCTGCAAGCCCAGAAAGTACCACGGCGCCTTCGACGGATTCGGCGTGCGCGTCGGGTTCGACGGCTGCTCCAGCGGCGCGTTGAGCAACAGCGACCACACCGTCAAAACGATGATCACCAGGATCGCCATCAGGAATTCGCTGCGCACCAAAAACGGCCAGGTGTGCAGCTTCTCTTCGACGCCGACGCCCGCCTTTTTGCCCGGAGCTTCGATTCGCTTCGACCCGCCCCCGGCCGGCGTCCTCGCGGCGGCTCCGCCCGCGGCCGCTCCCGCCGCGCGCATCGCGACGGCGCCTTCGTTACCTTCCCCGCTTGCCATGATTAACCCTTAATGCAGCGCTCCGTCCTCGTCGTCGCTCCACGGCGTCGGCGCCGCCAGCACGTATATCACATACAGCATGATCGACATCCCGATCGGCACCGACAGCACGCGCACGATTCCCTCGTGCAACAGCCATGTGAATACGCCTCCCATCGACCGCCCTCCTCCCGTCCTAGAGCGGCCCGGACATGCCGTCGCGGCGGATTCGCCAGAAGTGCACCGCCATGAAGATGCCCGCGATCAACGGAAAAAAGATGCAGTGCAAAATATAGAAACGCAGCAGCGTGTGCGGTCCGATTTCCGCGCCGCCGAAAATAAATGCGCGCGCGTCGTAAACCGGATTCACCCCGAGCACTTCATGGAACGGACCGCCGTGCCCCAGCAGCGGCGTGGCGCGCGCCATGTTCGAGCCGACCGTCACCGCCCAGATGGAAAGTTGATCCCACGGCAACAGGTATCCGGTGAACGACAGCAGCAGCGTCAGCACCAGCAGGATCACCCCGACCACCCAGTTGAACTCGCGCGGCGGTTTGTACGAGCCCGTCATGAACACGCGGAACATGTGCAACCACACCGCGATCACCATCCCGTGCGCGGCCCATCGATGCATGTTGCGCATCAACATCCCGAACGGCATGTCGAATTCCAGGTACTTCATGTCCGCGTAGGCGTATTCCGCCGTCGGCCGATAGTAGAACATCAGGTACACGCCGGTGACCACCGTCACCAGGAAAAGCAAAAACGTGATGCCGCCCATGCACCACGTGAAGCGCAGGCGCACCGCATGCTTTTGCACTTTGGACGGATGCAGATGGAGCCACACGTTGCCGGACACCATCAGGATCCGGTTGCGCGGCGTGTCTTCGTATCCGTGCCTGAATATTGACTGCCAGGCCTGCGAATCGGTTATTTGGCGCTTGGTTTCGTTCCAGTCAAACTTGGCCATCCGCTACCACCCACTAAAACTCCCGGGAGCTGCCCGCTACGGGCGCCCACCGCACTCTGAACAAATACGCTGTAAAAGATTGCAGTTCTTACGACCTTATCGCAAGCCTGCCTGAAATTCAGGCAAGCCTACCCAATTTCGCCGATGTTCTGCAACAAAGTAGACCAATCAAGTCGGGATTTCTATACGCTCGAACGGAAGAAAGCCAGCAGTCCAACGGCCGGAAGAAGTTGAACCGCCGGAGCGATTAGTTCGCCCCGGCGGTCTCGTCATCGCTCGTGGCTTCTTCTATTTGATTTTGCCCTTGCCCTTGAGGCTCACCGACTGCGGATCGGGTTTCTCCGCATTGTCGATGATCGTCAGGGTGGCGCTAGACGGTCCCGCGGCGGTCGGCGTGAACGTGACTCCGATCTTGCACTTCCCGCCTGCCGACAGCGGTGCATCGCAGTCATTACTGGTCACGCTGAACGGACTGCTCGCTGGGCTAGTCCCCTCCATCACCACCGTAATACCGGGCTTCTTCTTGCTGCCCTTGGGGTTGCTCACGGTGATGTTCTTCGGGCCCTTGGACGATTCGAGCTTCACCGTGCCGAAGTTCAGCGACGCCGGACTGATCTTCAGCTTGACCGGCACTGCCGTCGGCGTGGCAGTCGGCGTGGCGGTAACTGTCGGTGTTGATGTGGCGGTCGCGGTTGCAGTGGCTGTGGCTGTGAGCGTCGCGGTGGCAGTCGCAGTCGCCGTCACTGTTGCTGTAGCGGTCGGGGTGGCCGTGGAAGTCGCGGTGGCAGTCTGAGTTGCGGTTGCAGTCGCGGTGGCCGTCGGTGTCGCTGTTGCAGTGGCGGTCGAAGTTGCGGTCACAGTTGGCGTCGCCGTGGCGGTCGCAGTTGCAGTCGCTGTGCGCGTCGCGGTTGCCGTTGCTGTGGCAGTTGCGGTTGATGTCGCGGTTGCCGTTGCTGTGGCAGTCGCAGTAACCGTCGATGTCCGCGTCGCCGTGGCGGTTGACGTCGCTGTCCGCGTTGCGGATGCCGTAGCAGTCGGCGTCCCAGTCGGAGTTGGAGTTTTGGTTGACGTGACCGTCGGCGTCGCCGTCGTTGTCGATGTTGTCGTCGCGGTTGATGTCGCAGTAGCCGTCGCCGTCTGAGTAGCCGTCGATGTCACGGTCGGCGTTGCGGTCGCAGTTTTGGTTGGCGTGGCGGTGGGCGTCACAGTGGCAGTGGCGGTCGGCGTAGGCGTGGCAACTACGTCACCGTATTCGAACGCGCCGATATCGCAGTCGGTGTATGTGGGCGCGGGTCGCGGCAAGCCGCGCTGGTCGGTAGTCACCGTGCAATTGGCAGGCGGGACCGCCGCGATCGCATAACTGCCCGATTCAAGCGCAATAGTCTCGGTCGGCCCGCCGTTATTCGCCAGACCGCCGGAGTAGAGCGCTATGTTACTATCGAGGACGCTATCTCCTATCGTATCGCCATTGGCGCCGGTGGGGGTACCGAAACCACACGAAGCGTCGTCGGAGATATCGTAACTGGAGCTGGTCGGAGTACCTCCTGCGCAGTTTGAGCCCTTGGTGCTGTTAGCCAATATACTGTTGGTGACGCTGATAGCGCCGCCGTAGATGCCGCCGCCGCCGGTTGTCGCGCTGTTGCCGGAGAAGGTGCTGTCGGTGATGTGGAGGCTTGCCCCGGAGCCGTTATAGATGCCGCCGCCGTCGGTTCCCGCGCTGTTGCCGGAGAAGGTGCTGTTGGTGATGGTGAGATTCGCTTCGACGGTGTAGTTGAAGATGCCCCCGCCTTCAGACGAGGTGTTACCCGAGAAGGTGCTGCCGGTTACGGTCAGCGTGCTGAAGTTCTCGATGCCGCCGCCTAGATACGCGCTGTTGGCCGAGAAGGTGCTGTCGGTCACGATACCCGTGCCGCCGCCGATGCTGATGGCGCCGCCGCTGCCAGTCGAAGTCCCTTCGTTGCCGGAGAAGGTGCAGTTGGTCACCGTCAGCGTGTCGGCGCCGAGTTCGCTGTAGATGGCGCCACCTGCCCAACCCGACGCGTTGTCCGAGAAGGTGCAGTTGGTGACGGTCAGCGTGCCGCTGTTGGTGACGCCCCCGCCGTCGGATGAGTCAGCTGTCGAACTGGCATCGGCAATCGTCAGGTCATTCAGGGTCAGCGTAGCGCCCGAGTCCACCACCAGAACGCCATAAAGACCGGCGCCGGAGACAGTAACAGTTTGCCCGGTGCCATCGATCGTCAGAGTGTTTTCGATGTCAGGGAGAATGCCGCCCAGGGTAATCGTGCCGCCGACGGTGAAGTTAATCGTGTCGTTTCCGGTGCCCGCCGCGCAGTTCGCTGAGCCTGACTGGTTTTCGCCGTTGGCGTTGGTGATCGCCTGACGAAGGCTGCAGGTGCCCGCCACCCCGGTTGGGTCCGCCAGCGTAGTGACCGTTATCGTATTACTCGCGTGCAGCCCGGATTGGGTCAGAACGAGATAAACCGGCGCGAACGCCAGTAGCAGGGCAATCAGCAATCCCGGCCGGACGATCGCTCTCGAAGCGGTGTGGCCGGATGCAACCGCTCGCGACAAAGCTCGCGCCAGACGTTTGGAGGCTGCACTCCAAAATTCGGTCCAGGGTCTTGTCGGATTCGTCATTGGCCCAGCTCACCCAAATCGACAGAACGGTCAATCGCTCTGCTAACCAGGCTCGTGCAGAACTGCCACCAGAGATCCCCCTTCGCAGCGTTCAGAAGAGGCTGGACCAGTCGCAAACTATTGGGCTATTAGCTAACCTTGCGCCAGAGTTAAGTCAAATTCATCTGCGCCAGACTTAAGTCGAATTCCTCTCCAAAAGCGGGAAATGACCTCTTCTGTCATTCTGAGCGAAAGCTGCTGTGGCGAAGAATCCCGGATCCGGGTTCCTTCGGCTGCGCTCAGGATGACACAAAAAAAGTTCCAACCGGCCGTCAGGCCGCATCTTCTTCCTAACGTTGGGTGCAGGGTTCACCCCTGGCCCGAAGGCTCTTCTACCGCGTAGTCGCGAAAAGATGCGCTGCGCAGATTTTCGCGTCTTCCCGCTGCGGGTGCAGGGGCCGCAGCCCCTGGCCGTGGCGACGGCAGCGCAGTATTAAGCCGTGTGCAGGGGCCGCGCGCGACAACGGAGCGCGGCCTTAACATTGAGTGCAGGGGTCACCCCTGCCGGAAGCGGCCGAAGAACGCGACGAGCAATCCCCAGACCACCATCAGCAATGCGATCCCGATCACGCCCAGCCCTACGCCGGCCAGGATTCCCGTCGCGCACAGGATCGCGCCGATCACCAGCAGTGGAATTGCAAACGCGATCGGGTTGAAGGGATCGTTGCGCGCCGCCCGCTCGACCATCGCCGCCGCCTGCTCGGACTGGCCCGCATTCTCGCTGCTTTCCTTGAGGATGCTGACGGCGTAGTCGGTGAGTTCCTGGCGATTGGGCATCGCGCGCAGCCGCTCGGCGAGCTCTTTGGCCAACGCCTCGACCCGGTCGTCGTTGCTCCGCGAATCAGGAGCGGGTTTGTTCGAATCAGCCATGCCGCGCTGGTCTTCTCGCTCGGCGGCGGCTACTCGCGGCGGCTCACGCGTTTTTGCGCGCGATGATCAACGAGTGCACCGACCACCGGCTGATCTTTTTGCTGTGCTCCAGCATGATCGGGTGTCCCTTGAGCACGTCCTGCTTGCGCAATCTGGTGGTCCATCCCAGTTGCCGCGTGATCGGATTGACGATTGTGTTGAGGAACGCGACCACCGGGTTCGCGCTCTGGAAATGCGTCGTGAGCGCGATCCCCCCGCCCGGCTTACACACCCGCACCATCTCCGACATCATCCGGTACGGATCGGGAACCACGGTCAGAACGTGAAATGAGGTAACGTAGTCGAAGCTGTTGTCGGGATAGTCGAGGTTGAGCGCGTCGCCCTGCTTAAGCTCGATATGTCCCCATCCGTTTTCCGCCACGCGCTTTTTTGCCCGCTCGAGCATGTCGGCCGACGGATCGATCGCGACAACGTGCGCGTACGGCGGATATGCGTCCAGCGCGATTCCGGTGCCGACGCCAACCTCGAGCACGCGGTTACCGGGCCTGAGATTCAGGCCTTCGATAACCTCATGCTCGCGATCGACAAAAACCCGGCCGAAGAAAAAATCATAGAAACGCGCCAGGTCGGAATAGACACGGCTCTCATGCGGTTGTGACATTGGAAAACTCCGTTGGGTCGATGCGGACCAGGAGATCAGCGCGAGGCGGGATTTTTATAGCGTGGCGATTTTGGCTGCATGCGACGCGAGTTCGACGTGACTCGCGCGCGTGGCGTCAGGCCGCCGCGTTGATTCCTCGCAACTGACGTTTGACAGAAGTTATATCGCGCTTGCGAAATCGCCATTGGCGGCCCTTCTTGAAGGCCGGAATAATATTGCGCCGGGCAAATTCGTTCACCGTGTCCGGGCTCAGGTCGAGCAGGAACGCGACCTCGCGGGAATTCAGCAGTATGTCGTCCTTATCGGCCATACGAGTCCAACAAGACGCCTTTCCTCGGAGATTTTGTGAGGACGCGATTTTGTAGTATGCGCCCGTCGCCCAAGTCAAGGTAAAAGGCCCGCGCTACGTGAAATTTGCCCACAGTCCCCAAGCGGCTCGGTCATCAAAATTTAATTAACATCTTTTAGCATCATTAACAATCATTAAACGCTAATCCTGGTGAGCTTCCGAATCGAAATCCGGTAGTCGTACCACGCGCGCGTAACCACAATACAGGAAAACAGTCCGGTCAGCACTCCTACGCACAGAGTGACGGCGAAGCCTTTGACCGGTCCGGTTCCGAATTGAAAAAGGATCAGCCCCGCCGCGAACGTCGAGATATTCGAGTCCCGAATCGCCGACCATGCGCGATCGTAGCCGAGCTTCACCGCCTCGCGCGGCGATTTGCCGGCGCGCAACTCCTCGCGCATTCGTTCGTTGACCAGCACGTTCGCGTCGACCGACATGCCCAGCGTCAGCACGATCCCGGCGATACCCGGCAAGGTCAGCGTCGCACCCAGCGCCGCCATCACGCAGATCAGCAGCAGGATATTCAACGACAGGCCGAAATCCGCGAGCAGACCCGCGCCGCTGTAGTACACGGCCATGAAGATCAGCACTGCGCCCGCGCCGATCACGAACGACATCTCGCCCTGGCGAATCGAATCGCGGCCCAGCGACGGGCCCACGGTGCGCTCCTCTTCGATTTCGACCGACGCCGGCAGCGCGCCCGAGCGCAATACGATCGCGAGATCATGCGCCTCGTCCATCGAGAAGCGTCCGGTGATCTGCACGTGACCGCCGGGAATTCGCTCCTTGATAACCGGCGCCGAGTAAACCGTGCTATCCAGCACGATCGCCAGGCGCCGCCCGACGTTTTCAGCCGTCATCGCATCGAAGATTTCCGCGCCGCGCGCGTCGAGCTCGACCGCCACGTACGGACCTTCCAGCCGCGCGCCGGGACGCACCCGCGCGTCGGTAACGACGTCGCCCGTCATCAGCACCGGGGACTCGACCAGGTACGGTTCCTTGCCGCCGCGCTCCGAGGTGCCATAGAGGACTTCGTCGCCGGGAGGCGGGCCGTCCTTGATCGCGTCCTGCACGTTTTTCGAGTCGTCAACCAGTTTGAATTCGAGCACCGCCGTCTTGCCGATCAGTTCCTTGGCGCGCTCGGGGTCCTGGATGCCGGGCAGTTGCACTAAAATTTCGTTTTCGCCCTCTTTGGCGACGGTGGTTTCGCGCACCCCGAGCTGGTCGATTCGATTGCGAATCGTTTCCAGCGCCTGGTCCATCGCGTTGGACCGAATCGTCAGCAACTCGCGCGGCTTGTAGGCCATCGAATACGAAGGACCGGCGCCGGACGAATCGCTGTTGCTCGCTACGGTCAAATCCGAAAACGACTTCGCCACGAGGTCGAGGAACGGCGTGCGATCGGCGCTCGACTTCAGCTTGACGGTCAGATTGCCGGAATCATCGACCGAGACATCGGTGAAATCTATTTTGTTGGCCTTGAGTTCCCCCTTGAGGTCATCGCCGCGGCGATGCAACTGGGTTTTCACCGCCTCGTCCAGCTTCACGGCCATCAGCAGATGCGTGCCGCCCTGCAGGTCGAGGCCGAGCTGGATTTTGGTCGCGCCGAACCCGGCCCTGAACCAATCGGGCAGCTCGACGTTGAGGCTCGGCAGCAGAATCAGTATCGCCGCCAGCACGATACCGCCCGCCAGGTATATGCGCGTGAGCCCGCTGCCGTTGGTGAAATGCATGTAAAGGAACGACACGATCAGCACGAGCAGAATCAGGATCGGTCCGAAACTTTGAGTCTGTTCCACTATGATGAAGCCTCTACTTGTCGTCTTTCTTCGCCGACGCCTTGTGGCTCGACATCGAGGCGATTTGCGATCGCTCGACTTTCAGCCTGACGTTGGGTGCAACTTCGAGCGTGATCACCTTGTCGCCGACCTCATGAATCCGCCCGATCAGTCCGCCCGTGGTCACGACCTCGTCGTTGCGCTTGAGCGCCGACAGCAATTTCGCCAGCTCCTGCGCCTTCTTGTTCTGCGGCCGGAAGACCATGAAGTACATGACGGCGACGACCAGCGCCATGATTGGCCCCGGACCCGTCAGCAACTGCTGGACAAACGACGGAGCGTCGGCGGCTTGACCAGCGGCGGCCTGCGCCCATGCGGTGCCTTCAAAAAACATCAGATCACGTCCTCACCAACTTCAATCGTTCAAACTTCGCGCGAAACTTCGACCGGTCAGACTTCAAGTCGCCTGAAATCAATCATTCTTCAACCGGTTCGGCGGCGTTGTCGATGCCCCAGCCGGCCGACGCATCCTTCGCGTACGCTTTGAAATTCCCCGATGCGATAGCAGCCTGGCAATCGCGCATCAAGCTCGCGTAGAAGTGAAGATTATGCTCCGTCAGCGCGCGCGCCGCGAGTATCTCTCCCGACAAATATAGATGACGCAGGTAGGCGCGTGAATGGGTCCGGCACGGGCGGCAATCGCAGGCCGGATCGAGCGGCGTCGAGTCGCGCGCATGCGCGGCCTGCTTGATCGAGACGCGCCCCTGGCTGGTGAAGGCGCACCCGTTGCGCGCGTTTCGCGTCGGGATCACGCAGTCGAACAGGTCGAAGCCCATCGCGATCGCCGCGAGCAAATCCGCCGGCGTACCCACGCCCATCAGGTAGCGCGGCTTGCCGCCCGGCATCATCGACGCCGACAGCGCCGCCATTTCCAGCATCGCCGCCTTCGGTTCGCCGACCGAAAGTCCGCCCGCCGCGTATCCGTCGAACCCAATCGAGGTTATCTGCGACGCACTGGTCCTGCGCAAATCTTCGAAAATACTGCCCTGGATAATTCCGAATAGCGCCTGCGTCGTGCTGATCCGCGCCGCCAGGCTGCGCTCGGCCCATCGCGCCGTGAGCTCGAGCGACATGAGCGCGCGACGATGCTCGGCGGGGTAAGGCGTGCATTCGTCCAGCGCCATCATGATATCGGCGCCGAGCTGTTGCTGAATCTCGATCGCGCTTTCAGGCGTCAGCGTCAAAGGCGCGCCGTCGAGATGAGACCGAAAACGGATTCCTTCTTCGTTGATCGAATTGATCTTCGCCAGGCTCATCGCCTGGAAACCGCCCGAGTCGGTCAGCACCGCGCCGGGAAATCCCATGAAGCGCGCGATACCGCCCAGCTCGCCGATCAATGCGGCGCCCGGGCGAATCGCGAGATGGTACGCGTTGGCGAGCACCATCGTGTAGCCCATCGACCACAACTCGTCGGGCGCCATCGCTTTGACCGCGGCGCGCGTGCCCACCGGCATGAAGGCCGGCGTCGCGACCGCGCCGTGCGGCGTTACCAGCCGCCCGCTGCGCGCGTCGCTGCCGCGGTCCACGGCGGTAACGCTGAATTCGATTGGCCCGTTCATCACAGAATCAACATCGCGTCGCCGTAGCTGAGAAAGCGGTAGCGATGGCGAATCGCTTCGCGGTACGCGGCAAGAATCTGATCGCGCCCCGCAAACGCCATCGCCAGCGCGAGCACCGTGGTTCGGGGCATATGGAAGTTCGTGATCATCGCGTCAGCCAGCTTGAAGCGAAAGCCAGGATGAATAAAGAGCCCGGTGAATCCCTCGACGTCGCCGGTGATCGCCCACGACTCCAGCGCCCGCGTCGAGCTGGTGCCGACCGCAATGATACGCCCGCCGATTCGCCGCGTATGTTCGATGGCGGCCTGGGTCGCCGGCGCAATCGTGTACCACTCGGACTCCATCGTGTGACTCTCGATCTCGACGGCGCGCACCGGAGCGAAAGTGCCGGGACCGATATGCAGCGTCACCGTTGCGGTGCGGATGCCCGCGTCGGCCAGCGCCTTGAAGACCTCGGCGGTGAAATGCAGCCCTGCGGTGGGCGCCGCGATCGCGCCGGGCCGCGCGGCATACACCGTCTGGTAGTCGTCGAGGTCGGCGGGACCGGCGATCCGATGAATATAGTGCGGCAGCGCGAGCGTGCCGGCGCGCTCGATTATCTGTTCGATCGAAACTCCGCCCTCGGACACGACGATCGGGCGCCCCGGCCGCGCATAGCCGGTTACTCTCAGTGCATGACCGTCGCTCAGGATGAGCCGCGCGTTGTCTTTGAGCACGCGATGCGTCCGGATCAGCGCGATCCATGCGCCGGCGGGACCTTCAAGCGCTCCTGCCCGCCGCACCATCAGCAACTCGACGCGCCCGCCCGATTCCTTCTGCGCGAACAGCCGCGCCGGCAGCACGCGGGTGTCGTTGAGTACGATCAGGTCGCCTTCGCGCAGATGACGGGCGAGTTTGTAAAAGCGGGAATGCTCGAGCGATTTGGATTTGCGATCGAGCACGAGCAGGCGCACTTCGTCGCGGCGCGCAAGCGGTGCCTGCGCGATCAGTTCTGCGGGCAAGTCGTAGTCTAGTTCGGAAAGCCGCATCTGAAGTGAAGCGCAATCGTGATTTGCGCGCGAAACGAATCGCGCATCGTCTGACAGCCCTCGACTGACGGGGGAAGCGATCGGCGCGCGACTAGCTATTGATACTAGAATGGATAGTTGATGCCGGAAAAGATGGCGGCGCCTTCGCCACCCCATCCGAGGTCAACGAACCCGACCACAAACGGCTCCGCGATTCCCCGGAATCCAATTCCGCCGACCGGGTGCATATCTTCGAATGGGTTGTAGCTCATTTCATGGCCAACGCGGCCGGCCTCGGCAAACGGCGCCAGTTCGAGTATCCCGTGAGTGCCGAAGACGTTCTTCTCCCACACCCGAGTGCGCATCTCGAGGTTCACGACGAACAGATTGTTATCGATGTATCGGCCGGCGCCGTAACCGCGCAGCGTTTCCTGATCGGTGAGCAAGCTTTCGTCGCCGCCAAGCCGCGCCTGCGACCAAAACGGCATCTCGTTGCCCGCCGGCTCGTACTCGTTGAAAACATGACCGGCAAAGGTGATGCGCTCGCCGACGGTGTAGTACTGGCGCAATTCTCCGCCGAAGCGGTTGTACGAAACCGAGCTGCCGAATCTGCGATCCGCATTTCCGTAGTACAGCCGCCCCAGTGTGCCGGAGCGCGGGATATCCACCGAGTCTCGCGAGTCGTATTGAAGCATCGCCTGCGAAAGAACTTCGGTGCCGCCGTCGATGCCCTTCTGATGCGGGAACAGCTGGCTGATGTCGGGCACCGAGTTGAAGCCGCCGACCCCGATTCGCACGTAGCGCGGGCGCTCCATCAGCGACAGCTGCAGCCTCTCGGTGATGTTCAAGCCGAGAATTGCCTCGCCGTAAATCTGCTTAGTGGTGTAGTTGGTCTGGTTGCCGTAGTGGGAGTCATTGCCCGATCCGTAAAAGCGCTCGGTCGGATCGTGCTCGAAATAGAAGCGCCCTTCAAACGAGAACCACTTCTCCTTATGCTCGCGCCCGGTCTGGTAATCGAGATCGACCTTACGCGCGATGATCTCTTGCCCGCCCGCTTCCACGTACCATTGTGTATCCGCCGAGGGATAGCCCAGGTAGCGAAAATTCCCACCCGGTCCAAGCGTGCTGTTGGCGTTGATATCGGGAGCCAGGATGCTGTTGATCTCGTTCTTGTTGTCGGTGAACAGCCATACCGGCAGAACGCCGTAAGTGACTCCGCCGTTGGGATCGGTGGCAACTTCGGGCACCGGGATGAACGGCCACGAGTTGGGATCCTGGAGCCGCAATGCGCTCCAGTCGTACTGCGGCCAGCTCCAGGTGCCGGGGTCCATCAGCGAAAATCGGGACGACTGGGTCGGCACCGACGATGTTGGCACCGGAGTCGCGGACATCGAGACCGGGTCGGCGTGCGCCGTCGGCGCCGCGGCAACCAGCGCCGTAATTAAGATAAGTGAGGCGAGAACGCGCCGCATCGTGAAATCCTGGGGTTAACCTTCGCCTATTGGCATTCGGCTACTCTTCCGCCACACCACCATCCGCAGTCCAAGTGCTCGGACCCGCGCAAGCCGGCTCCGCCGAACGATGCTCAAAATTGACAGGCTTGGCGCTTGTAATCAACCCTCCCGATCCGCCGTTCATCGGCGCAACCCGGCAATCGAATCGTCGCAAATGCGCGCGCGCTTTTCGGCGACGCCGTAAATGTGCAAGGATTCGGAACCAGCGGGAGAATTTCCACAATCAAGGAGTGCAGTAATGGCGAAAGCTGACGGCGGCGAATTAATCGCGCGCGTGATGCGCGAGAACGGTGTGAAGTATTGCTTTGCGATCAACGGCGGTCATTTGTTTCCGATCCTCGCCCAGTTGCGCAGCCACGACATCAAGCTCATCCACATGCGCCACGAGCAGGCCGCCGCCTACGCGGCCGACGCCTACGCCCGCACCTCCGGACAGGTCGGCGTATGCATGGTCACTGCGGGATGCGGCCTGACCAACGCGGTGACGGGCCTGTGCGTCGCGGGCTTGACCAACAGCGCCGTGGTTTGCATCTCGGGACAGCATCCCAACGACGAAGACCATCTCGGCTCCTTCCAGGAAGCCTACGGTTCCGAAGTCGTTGACAGTTTCTCCAAGTTCACCAAGCGCGTGACCGACTGGTCCTCGATTCAGTTCGATCTGCGCTCTGCGTTCCGCGAAGCGATTTCGCCGCCGCAGGGCGTCGCGTTGTTCGAGGTTCCACAAAATATTCTCTATCACCACGACGATGAGTCGCGGCAGCGCAAGGGCGCGCGCGGGTTTAACGTCGACGACGTCCGATCCGCGGGCGATCCGGCCAAGATCGATCGCGCGCTCGAGATGCTGGTGGCGGCCGAGCGCCCGCTGATTGCCGGCGGCGACGGATTGTTCTGGTCGCAGGCGGGCGCCGAGATGCGCGAGTTCGTCGAGCTGACCAGCATCCCCATCTACGCGCGCCGCGCCGGTCAGGGTGCGGTTTCCGAAGAGCATCCGCTGGCGATTCGTGGTCCGTTCAAGAAGCCGTTCACCGGCAACGCGGACGTGGTGCTCGCAATCGGCTTCCGCTTCTGGAGCGGCGAGCATTTCGGGCAGCCGCCGACCTGGACCGACAAGGCCAAGTACATCCAGGTCGATCCCACGGCGACACGAATCGGATGGCAGGTCAATGCGGACCTGCCGATGGTCGGCGATCCCAAGCTCGTGCTGCGTCAGATGATCAATCGGATCAAGGAACTCAAGCTGGACTTCTCCAAGAACAAGACTTCGCCCTGGGTCAAGCAGGTCTGGGAAACCCGCCAGCGCTTTGACAATCAGATCAAGGAACAAAACGCCAAGGTCGCGAAGAATCAGCCGATTCATCCGGCGCGGCTGTGCGAAGACCTGATCAAAGTGCTCGACAAAAACGCCACCACCGTCATCGACAGCTTCACGCTCTCCGGATGGATGAGCCGCGCGTTCACCTGCCGCTTCATGGGCCAGATCGTTGACGCGGGCCCGCTGGCGCCCGTCGGTCACGGCGTCGGGATGGGCATCGGCGCGCAGCTCGGGCGGCCGGGACAACAGATAGTCGTCATCAGCGGAGACGGCGGACTGGGAATCGGCGGATGGGATATGGAGACCGCCGCGCGCTACAAGCTGCCGGTCATCACGGTGCTGTGGAACAACAGCTCATGGGGGCCGAATTTCGATCAGATGCCGGGGCTGGCGGGCAACACCGATCCGTTCAACATGCTGCCCAACATTCGCTACGACAAAATCTTCGCCGAGATGGGATGCCATGGCGAGCAGGTCGAGACCGCCGAGCAGATCATTCCGGCGCTCGAGCGCGCGTTCAAGTCGGGCAAGCCGGCGCTGATCAACGTGGTCGGCGACGTGAGGGTCGGCAACGCAACGCTGGGCGGGAATTTGTTGGGCTCAACCGGCTCGAACTAGCCGCCTCGAACTAGCCGACTCGACCTGGCGGGAGCAACTTCTGTCCGAATTCCGAATTCCCTCCCCCGTTCGACGGGGGAGGGTAAGGGTGGGGGACCTTATGCGGCGCAAATTTCTGCCGCGCTGCACGTCAGGTTCCACGCTCGACCGGCTCGAACTAAGCGGGCTCGACCTAGCCGGCATTGCGGCACGCTCTCCTTGTTCTGCCAATACCCTCTCCTTGTCCGAGGAGAGGGTTAGGGAGAGGTGCGCCGCCGGACGGCAACCTGCTCGGCTCAACCGGCTCTAACTAGCCGGGCATTTCCGGTTCCCCCTTTCCATCCTGGAAAGGGCCTCGGGAGTAATTTCCGCTTCCCCCTTTCCGCCCCGGGGAAGAGGCTCGGGGTTGGCGACAATTCCAGTTCCCCCTTTCCGCCCCGGAAAGGGGGCTAGGGGGATAGGACAGCGCGATTCCATAACTTTTCTGCTTCCCCTTCCCCATTTTTCCTGGGGAAGGGGCTAGGGGTTAGGGTTCTGTCCACGCAGCGCCGCGCGAATCGCGGCGATCGCAGACGCCAAATCATCCCGCACCGATGCGTTCGGCAGCCTCAGCACCCGGATCCCGAGCCGCCTGAAATAGTCATCGCGCATTGCGTCGTATCCTTGTTGCTCGCGATGCGGGCTTCCATCGATCTCCACCACGAGCCGCGCAGCATGACAATAAAAATCCACGATGTATGGCGCGAGCACCTGCTGTCTCCTGAAATGCGCTCCTAGCCGATTACCGCGAAGCTCCTGCCAAATGACGCGCTCTTCGGGAGTCATGTGTTGTCGCAACTCGGTCGCGCGGCGCATCAGCTCCGGATTTCTCTGTTCACGCAGAGTCAACGGTGGCATC
>NZ_JBEKFG010000025.1:0-40630 GCF_050013435.1 Binatus sp. (SeqCode)
TCACTCATCACTCCACCTCCGCACCCATCCATCGATCAACTTCATTCTACCTATATCGATCTACCTATATCGATCGACTTGTGCAGAGGTTCCCTAGCGGCGGAAGCCACGGAATGATGCGTCGCCGCCGCCTTCTCGCCCGCCGCCGGCCCATAATCGCGCCGCAAAAGCGCGAGGCACAAGTTCTAGGGGGCGGGGGGATGAGTTAGGTGGTGGTCGGGCTTCACTTGTAGCTTGACCAGACAGGGGGGGCCGTCTTCGCCGTAGCAGAGGTTGCTCAGTTCGCCCAATTTTGAATCGCGATCGTCGTGCGTGTAATCGGGACATATCCAATGGCCGCCCGATCCCCGGTAAAGAGCGACCGCGAAATATCTGCCCGCCGCGAGATTCCCGGCCACCGGATCGCCGCGCGCGGCGATATCGCGCGAGTTGACGATATCGAATCCGTCATGCGCCGCGTCGGGCGAGTACTGCATGAAGAAAATCCGCCAATCCCGTCCGGGCCGCGCAGTCACCTGATATTCCATCGCGCGATCGGACGAGAACACCGGCTTGTCGCGGCATAGCCACGGCCGCGCCTCTGCCGCGAAGGCCGGGCGCGCGAACAGTATCGCGATCGTCGTGGCGATCGAGAAGTATCGTCCAATTCTCAAAATGTTCATGACTTAATCCGGTTTGCGATCGCGATGATGCGGCCGACGATCTCGCCGAGGTTGGAGTCCTTGGGCGTGAAGACCGCCTTGACGCCAAGCTGGAGCAGCGCGGTGCGGTCGGCCTCGGGAATGATTCCGCCCATCACGAGCGACACGTCGGCGGCACCGCGACTTTTCAGCAGGTCGATCGTCTCGTGCGCGATGGACATGTGGGCGCCGGCGAGGCTCGAGATGGCGAGCACGTCGACGTCTTCCTCAAGCGCGGTGGCAACCATATCCTCCGGCGTCTGCTTGAATCCCGCGAGAACCACTTCCATCCCGGCCTGCATGCAGGCGTGCGCGAGCAGCTTTACCGCGTTGATATGTCCGTCGAGGCCGGCCTTGCCGAGCGCGATGCGGATTTTGCGTGTCGATCCCGCGACCGGCACGTTGAGCGTGCCGACGCTGACGCCGGTTTCAAGAATCGGCGGCGTGTAGCGGCCGCGGCTGACGCGCACGAGCGAATCGGTCCATTCGCCGACGGTGCCGCCGGCGCGGGCGAGCTCGATGGCCGCCTCGATGAGTCCGCGGTCGCTGTCGCTGTGATTTGCGGCGGCGCGTTCGAGCGCCTCGCGGGCGTTGGCCACGGCGGGCTGGTCGCGCGCCTCGCGCCATTTTTTGATCGACTCGATGCGCTCTTTTTCCTTGCTTGCATCGGCCGCGCGATCCGCATTCTGGCTGGGCCAGGGCGTGAGTCCGATTTCGCCGGTGAATGCGTTGACGCCGATTTGCACGATCTCGCCCGACTCGACTTTGCGGTAACGCTCGGCAAGCTGCCGCGTCAGTTCGCCGCTGACTATAGAAATGGCGCGCGAGTAGCCGGCCTCGCGCAGCCGGATCGCGATTTCGCGCGCGCGCGCGGCGGTCTCGGCGGTAAGCTGTTCGATAACCTTGCTGCCCTCGAAAATATCGCCATAGCCGGCGAGGCCAGTCTCATGCATCAGGACCTGCTGGGTGCGCAAGCTGAGCGTCTGCTCGGTCTGGTCGGGCAGGGCGAGCGCCTCGCGAAAGCCCGGCAACTGAAGTGCGTTCACGCGCGCGTCGGCCGAGATGACGACCGGGAGCGCCTCGTACGCAATGCGGATGATATTAACTTCGGGCTGCGGCTCGGTGAGCGTGAGCGAGCGCACCTGGCATCCGGCGCGGAAGGCGACGTTATCGACGCCGTACTCGGAAGAGCAAAGCTCCCGCCATAGTTTGAAGTACGCGCGAATCTTGCAGATCTCGGGGACCAGCTCGATGCCGCTGTTGATAAAAAATGAAATGCGGCGGACGGTCTGCTCGAAGGCGGCCGGGTCGAGCGTGGGGCGGATCGCGTCGAGAATCAGCAGCGCGTTGCCGAATGCGTAGCCGATTTCCTCGGCGGGACCGGCGCCGCTCTCCATGTAGTGGTAGCCGCAACAGTTGATCGGATTCCAGTTGGGCACGCGCTCGACGGTGAATCGAATCAACCCGGTGGAGAGGCGAAACGATAATTCAGGGTGAAAGATCGAGGTGCCGCGCGCGACGAATTCCTTGAGCAGATCGTTCTGCGTCGTGCCGCGCAGCTCGGTCCACGGCACGCCGTGCTTTTCCGCGACGACGAGGTAAAGCGCCAGGATGAACGGCGCGGTCGCGTTGATGGTCATCGAGGTGTTGATCGACTCGAGCGGGATTCCCTCGAACAGCCGCTCCATGTCGTTCCAGTGGCAAATCGATACGCCGGCCCCGCCGACTTCGCCGCGCGCGACCGGGGCGTCGGGGTCGTAGCCGTTTTGGGTGGGCAGATCGAAGGCGATGGAAAGCCCGCGCTGGCCCTGCTTCAAGTTTGCCAGGAAGCGCTGGTTGGCCTCGCGCGCGTCGCCGAAGCCCGCGTAGGTGCGGATGATCCACGGTTCGCGGGCCTTGGGGCGAGCTTTTTTTCCGCTGTCGGGCATCGACACAAGGTTAGTTGTCAAAGCGCCGCGATTCCAGCCGCTATGCGACGGCTCGCGATCAGTGCCGGGGCATCGCGCGGGCCGCGGCTTCGTTTTCGCGATTGAGGGCAAGCGCAAGGTCGGCGGCAATACGATCGATGAGCGCGACTCCAGAGAGATCGCCATGCTCGGCGATCTCGAGCACCGGACCGCCGGTCTCGGCGCGGATTTTTGCGATCGCCTTGCGCGCGTCCGACACGCGACTCAGCTCGGACCTGGCCAGCTCGGCGAGATGCTCGAGATCTTTCTTGCGCAGATGGGGTCCGCGGCGGTTGGTCAGCGCCGATATGTCCTCGGCGTCGAAATCGGATCGCGGCATTCGATTGAAAAGCACGGCCGCCGGGGCGAGATGAATGCGGCTCAAGTTGGCGTGAGTCTCGATAGTCTCCGATATCGAAAGACTGTCGGCGGTCGTGACCTGGACGATTGCGCTAATCCGCCGGTCACGCATCGTCTGCGAAATGGTGCCGGCTTCCTTACCGACCACGCTGTCGCCGAAGGTCGAGCGCGCGGCCGTCGGCATCTTGAGCAGGCTCATCGCCTGGCCGCTGGCGGGCGCATCGACGATTATAATGCGGCGGCCGGGCAGCTTGGGATCGGTGTGGCCGGCTTCATGGTAAACCTTGCCGAGCATCATCAGTTCGCGCAGCCCCGGCGCCGCTTGGACGAAAAATTGATAGAGGCGGCTGGCGAACACCGCTTTCAACAGCATCCGGCCCGGCACCACCAGCCGCAGATATTCCTCGAGCGCGGCGCGGCCGTCGAGCGTCATCAGCGCGAGATTGGGCGCGACCTCAGCGGGCACGAACGACGGCGCGACGCCAAACGTCGCGGCCAGGGGAGCGCGCCCGTCGCATTCCATGATCAGCGCGCGCGCACCCGACATTGCCGCGAGCCGGGCGAGCGCGGCGCTGACGGTAGTTTTGCCGACACCGCCCTTGCCGAGCACGATGAGCACGCGTCGTGCGAGGATTTCGTTTAGCATTTGAGGGAAGAGGAGCCGGCCGGAAGTTACCAGCGGATCAGGTTCGCTCCCCAGGTGAGTCCGCCGCCGCATGCGTTGAGCATCACGATATCGCCGTCGTGAATTCGCCCCTGCTCGAGAGCCTCGTCGAGCGCGATTGGCACGGACGCGGCCGAGGTGTTGCCGTAACGCTCGATGTTGGTGAAGACTTTTTCCGGCGGCAAGCCGAGCCGCTCGGCGACCGCGGAAATAATTCGCATGTTGGCCTGATGCGGCACGAACAGGTCGATTTCTTCGAGCTTGACGCCGGCGCGCTCGGCCACCAGCCGGCTGATTTCTTCCATGCTCCGGACGGCGATTTTGAAAAGCTCGGGGCCTTTCATCTGAATCGCGTCACCGGCGCATCGGCGCACTTCAGAATCAATCGTGCTGCGGGTTCCAGTGGCGCGGACCGAGAGCAGATTCCAATACTCGCCGGCGGAGCGCAGCAGGCTCGACAGCACTCCGCGATTTCCCGCCTCGGTGACCATCACGCACGCGCCCGCGCCGTCGCCAAACAGCACCGCGGTCCGGCGATCGGTCCAATCCACCATCGTCGAGAGCGCGTCGGCCCCGACCACCAGCACGCGCTTGAAGTCGCCGGCGCGCATCTGTGCGTCCGCGATTTGCAGCGCATAGACGAAGCCCGAGCAGGCGGCGGCGACGTCGAAGGCCGGTATCGACGAAATGCTCAAGCCGCACTGAATCTGGCAGGCCAGCGACGGAAACGCGTACTCCGAGGAAACAGTGCCGACGATGATCGCGTCGAGCGCGGCGGGCTTGACGCCCGCGCGCTCGAGCGCCGTGCGGCTGGCGTCGATCGCGATATCCGCCAGCGACTCGCCCTGGCGCATCGCGTAGCGGCTGCCGATTCCGGTGCGCGAGCGTATCCATTGGTCGGAGGTGTCCATGTACCGCTCGAGATCCTTGTTGGTCAGGGCGGTGCGCGGGACGGCCCGTCCGGTGGCGACAATTCTGGAACCCATGATGAACCGGTCAGCTCTCGCCTACGGCCCTGAAGGCCAGGGTAGTGTTGGTACCGCCGAAGCCGAATGAATTGTTGAGCGCGATCCTGATTTTGGCGGGGCGCGCCTGGTTGGGCACGTAATCGAGGTCGCATTCGGGGTCGGGAAATTCCTGGTTGATGGTCGGCGGCATCATCCCGCGGTCGATGGCGAGGACGGTGTACACCGACTCGATTGCGCCGGCCGCGCCGAGCGTGTGCCCGGTCATCGACTTGGTGGAACTAATTGCAACTTTCGCGGCTCGCTCGCCGAAGACGCGCTTTACCGCTTGAGTCTCGGCGATATCGCCTTGCTCGGTCGAGGTGCCATGCGCGTTGATATAGTCGACCTCGTTGGGATCGAGATCGCTGTCTTCGAGGCAAATCCGCATGCACTTGGCGGCACCGCGTCCCTCGGGGGCAGGAGAGGTGATGTGGTAGGCGTCGCTGTTGGCGGCGTAACCGCAGATCTCAGCAATGATCCTGGCGCCGCGCGCGATGGCGGCGTCGCGTTCCTCGAGGATGAGCGCCGCCGATCCCTCGGCCATCACGAATCCGTCGCGCTCCTTGTCGAATGGACGGCTGGCCTTCTCCGGCGCGTCGTTGCGGGTCGAAAGCGCGCGCATCGCGGCAAATCCGCCCACCCCGAGCGAGGTGATTGCCGCCTCGGCGCCGCCGGTGATCGCGGCGTCGAGGTAGCCGAGCCTGATCATCCGGTACGCCTCGCCGATCGCATGGCTGCCCGACGCGCAGGCGCTGGTAGTCGCAAAGTTGGCGCCGCGCGCTCCAAAGCGAATCGAGACCTGGCCCGGCGCAAGGTTGGCGATCAGCTTGGGGATGAAGAACGGCGTGATGTGACGCAGCCCGGTCTCCATGAAGACCTTGTGGTACTCCTCGATGGTGCACAGGCCGCCGATGCCGACGCCGATCAACACGCCGACCTGGTCGGCATTGTCTTCGGTTATCTTGAACCCCGACTGGCGCATCGCCTGCTCGGACGACGCGACGGCATACTGGATGAAAGGGTCCATTTTTTTGACGTCGCGCTTTTCGATCCAGTCTTCGGGATTAAAATCCTTCACCTCGCCGGCGATCCGGACGGGAAATCCCGCGGCGTCGAAGCGCGTAATCGGGCCAATACCGGAGCGGCCCGCCATCAGGGCTTCCCAGTTCTTGTCCACTCCAACTCCGAGCGGGGTCACCAGTCCTACTCCGGTGACCACCACGCGGCGCTCAAGCATCGGTCTCATTAGGGCCCTTCATCCTCCATCGAGTTCGCGACTTAATAATCTATCAAAAGAGAGCGCCGGTCGAGAATCCGCGCCCGCGCTCGCCAGGCAGATTGGCTTCGCAACGCGACGGGCCGCCGCGTCTCGGTTTATTTATAGACCTCGCGCCGGTGCGCGATTCGCGTCACATCGACGGTTCTGGCCGCGTCGTCAACGACATAAACTATCCGGTAATCGCCAACACGAATCCGCCATTACTTATCGCCGCCCTTGAGTTTTTTGCAGCCCGGAGGCCGGGGAGTCGACGCCAGATGTTAGAGACGCGGAATAATGCGGACAACCATTTTCGTCGGCAGCCTATGCAGCTCTTTTGCCGCGCTTGCGGCTAGCGCGACGCGGTAGCTACTCACGGGGGAGCTTGCCGCTCTTGATCAGTCCCGCCTTTACCTTATCCAGCGCAATCCGCTTTTCGTGCCGCCGCGACCGCGAGACAAGCACATCCTGGAGGTCTTCCCATAGTTCCCGATGCTTGGTCAGGTCGATTTGAACGGCCACCTTGCGGCCCTTCTCATCGGTCAGGTACTGGATTCCGGTCATGGCTTCGTTTTCCTCCCGGCGATGGCATCGGCGAACGCGACACCTCGTCGTAGCAGGGCCGATCTTACGCCGGTCGGATGATTTTGTCATCGCGGGTTCGGCGCGGTACGGCGGACTTGCATCCAAACTTGTACCGATGAAACAATCCAGCCGTGCCGCCCATCAATCCCGCAGACGATCCGTTCACAAAACTCGCGCAAAACCTTGGCGAACTCGAGATTGTGATCGGCGAGCGAGCGCGGCCGGCGATTGCCGGGGTGCGCGAAGGGTTGCGCGACGCGCTCGCATGCCGCGAGCGTGGTGACATGCCCGGGTCGATCGCGGCGATTCGTATCGCGATGGAACGGCTGGCTAATCTGGGTAGCACGCTCGATCCGGAAGAGGGCGCGATGATGCGCTTTATCGCGGAACGATTCACCGCGGCGCTGGGCGCCGGCGACAAGGGTGACGCGAAGAGCGTCGTGGGCGTGATGCGTCGCAAGGCCGGCGACACCAAGGACGACGACGACAAGGATTGGTGACGCCGGAATTGGCGTCCGCGAGCGTCGCGCAGGCGGATTTGACAACATCCGCCACAAAAGTAAAAAAGTGAAGGACTAAAAGCGGCGGATTCGATGACCGCCCCAAAACCACGCGGTGGGGACATCTTGGCGATTGCAGCGCAAAACAAAGTGAACTGGTCCGGCCTGGACCAAACCTGTATCAACGCGATTCGCGTGCTGACGATAGACGCGGTCCAAAAGGCCAACTCAGGGCATTGCGGATTGCCGATGGCAATGGCGCCGGTCGGCTATCTGCTCTACACGCGGTTCATGCGCCACAACCCGAAAAATCCGGAGTGGTTCGGGCGCGATCGTTTTGTGCTGTCGGCCGGCCACGGCTCGATGCTCCTCTACAGCCTGCTCTATCTGACCGGCTACGACGTTTCGCTCGACGACATCAAGCAATTTCGCCAACTCGGAAGCAAAACGCCCGGGCATCCCGAGTACGGCGTGACCGAAGGCGTCGAGACCACCACCGGGCCGCTCGGCCAGGGCTTCGGCAACGGGGTCGGGATGGCGATTGCGGCGAAGCATCTCGAGGCACGCTTCGAGCGCGACAAATCGGGGCTGTTCGACCATCGCATCTTCGGCATTTGCAGCGACGGCGACTTGATGGAAGGCGTCGCCAGCGAGGCGGCGTCGATCGCGGGTCATCTCGGGCTGGGCAACATCATCTATATCTACGACGACAACCACGTGACCATCGACGGCCACACCGAGCTCAGCTTTGACGAGGACGTGTGCAAACGATTCGACGCTTACAAATGGCATACGCAGGTCGTCGAGGATGCGAACGATCTGACGGCGCTGTCGAAGGCGATCGAAAAAGCAATCAAGGAGACGAGCCGGCCGTCGCTGATTCGGGTGCGCTCGATCATCGGCTACGGCAGCCCGCATAAGCAGGGGACCTCGGCGGCGCACAGCAATCCGCTCGGCGTCGAAGAGGTGAAGCTGACCAAGGAATTCTACGGATATCCGACCGAGCCGCCATTCTTCGTTGCCGACGATGTGCTGGCGCATTTCCACGAATGCGTCGAGCGCGGCGAGGACCTGGAGCACGCGTGGAACGCGAAGTTCGCGGCATACTCCAAAAAAAATCCCGCCGAGGCCGCCGAATTCCAGGCGGCGCTGGCGACAGATCTGCCGACGGGATGGGACGCCGAGCTGCCCGTCTTTACGCCCAAGGACAGCCTTGCGACCCGAGTGTCGGCCTCGCAGGCCGAGGCCGCGATCGGGAAAAAAGTCTGGAACCTGTTCGGCGGCTCCGCCGACTTGAACGAGTCCACCTTCACGGACGTCAAGGACGGCGGCGATTTCGAGCGCGGGCATTTCGAAGGCCGCAATCCGCATTTCGGAATCCGCGAGCACGGCATGTGCGCGATCCTCAACGGCATCGCGGTGCACGGCGGTTTCATCCCCTACGGCTCGAGCTTCTTGTGCTTCACCGACTACGCGCGGCCGTCGATTCGGCTGGCGGCGATGATGGAACTCCAGGTGGTGTTCGTCTTCACGCACGATTCAATCGGGGTGGGCGAGGACGGCCCGACTCACGAACCAATCGAGCATCTGTCGTCGCTGCGCGCGATTCCGCATCTCACCGTGATTCGCCCCGGCGATGCGAACGAGGCGGTCGAGGCCTGGCGCACCGTCATGACTCACACGCATGGCCCGGTTCTGCTCGCGCTCTCGCGGCAGAAGGTTCCGACGCTCGATCGCACGAAGATGGCGCCCGCCAGCGGCGTCCGGCGCGGCGCGTACGTGCTGACCGAGAGCGCCGGCCGGCCCCCGGAAATCATTCTGATTGGGTCGGGGTCGGAACTGTCGCTGGTCGTCGATGCGAAGGCGAAGCTTGAAGAGAAGGGCAAGTCGGTCCGCGTGGTAAGCATGCCCAGCGAGAATATTTTCGAGAAGCAGGACCAGGACTATCGTGACTCGGTGCTGCCGCCGGGCATTCGCCGCCGGCTCGCGGTCGAAGCGGGCGCGCCGATGTCATGGTACCGATGGGTCGGACTCGACGGCGAGATTATCGGGATGACGACTTTCGGCGCGTCGGGCAAGTACGAAGAAGTGATGAAGCATTTCGGCTTCAGCGTGGACAACGTCGTCGAGCGGGCGCTGAAATTGCTCGCGCGCTAGCGAGCAAGACCGCACGATCTGGCGCGGACCGGGCGTCATCGGCTAGCGTTGCGTTCTCGACCCCATTGCCGGACGGACTGGTATGCCTCAACCGAAATTGATCATTCTGAACGACGCGCAGGAACTCTACATCCGTGCCGCCGAAGAAACGGCGCACATCACCGGCGAGGCGATCTGCACTCACGGCGAGTTCACGCTCTGTCTGTCGGGCGGTTCGACGCCCGCGGCCACCTACGATTTGCTGGCGACGCGGTTTCATCTGAGCGTCGATTGGAAGGAAGTGCAATTTTTCTGGGGCGACGAACGATGCGTCCCGCCCGATCACGCCGAGAGCAATTACGCGATGGCGAATCGCATGATGCTGAGCAAGCTCGCGCTGCGGCCCGACCAGGTGCATCGGATGCGCGGCGAAGATCCGCCGGCATCGGCGGCTGCCGCTTACGAAGCTGAATTGCGAAAACGGTTCGGCCTTGGCGACGGTGAATTCCCGCGCTTCGACCTGGTGATGCTGGGGCTTGGCGACAATCGCCATACCGCATCGCTGTTTCCGGGTGACTCCGCGATTCACGAAACGCAGCGGCTGGTAGTCACCGTGGAGGTTGACGCCGAGCCGCGCAAGCGCCTCACGATCACGCCGCCGGTGATCAACAATGCGCAGCGCGTGATGTTCCTGGTGGCGGGGCAGAGCAAGGCAGCGGCGGTGAAAGATATCCTGGAAGGACCGCGCGACCCGGACAAGTTCCCCGCGCAGATCGTTGCGCCGCAAGACGGCGAGGTCATTTGGCTGCTCGACAAGGCCGCCGCCAGTCTGCTTTCGCCGCGCTGACCCAGGCAGGCCGCGTGCCGGGCGGCGTCAAAGGATAGTCGCGATGCTTCGATTCGTATTGCGCCACTTCACCGCGGTTCTCATCGTAGCCGCAGTCGCCGGCTGGGCGCTGTTTTACCTGCCGGGGACTCCGAGCTGGACCGTGCTCCGGATGAAGCAGGCCATCGACGCGCGCGACGGCGCCGGCGCTTCCCGCTACGTCGATTTTGAGAGCGTCGTGAAGCATGCGGGCTACGAGATGGTGCGCAAGCAGGGCGCGAGCGACCCGCTAAGCGCGATGATCGGTAACGCGGCGATCGATCTTCTTGCCAAACCGATGGCGCAGATAACGCGGGCGTGGGCGGTCAAGAAAGTCGACGACGGTGCGCGCGAGGTGCAGATGCCGGGCGCGGCAGTGGCGGCCTCGATCGTGCTCCTGCATCGAAATGGCGACACCGCGTTCACCGACTTCAAGGACAACAAGGGGCAGGAGTGGGAGATCCACATGGCGCGCGGTGAGGACGGCGAATGGCGCGTTGCTGAAGTCAAAAACATCGAGCAACTGCTCCAGAAGCTCCAGCGCGACCAGGAAAAGCATCTCAACGCGCCGTAGCCGGGGCGTTACAGGAATGTTGCGCCGTGGCGCGCGCGCCTGCGTTTACTCCGCGCCCAGCGACAGGTACAATGAGGCTCACACGCGGGCGAACCCATGAGGCTCGGCCGCGCTTTAGCATCCGGCACAAAATGAGACGTCCAGACATAAGAAATTTAGCCATCGTTGCCCATGTCGATCACGGTAAAACCACTTTGGTCGATGCGATGCTGCGGCAGTCGGGCGTGTTCCGCGCCAACGAGCAGGTGATCGATCGCGTGATGGATTCCAACGCGCTCGAGCGCGAACGCGGCATCACGATCATGGCCAAGAACACCTCGATCCTGTGGGGTGAAACGCGCATCAACATCGTCGATACTCCCGGTCACTCGGATTTCGGCGGCGAGGTCGAGCGCACTCTGTCGATGGTGGACGGCATCTTGCTGCTGGTCGATGCGTGCGAGGGGCCGCTGCCGCAGACGCGCTTCGTGCTCAAGAAGGCGCTCGAGTCGAACCTGCCCGCGATCGTCTGCATCAACAAAATAGATCGCGCCGACGCGCGCGCGCCCGAGGTTCTCGACGAGGTTTACGATCTGTTCATCGATCTCGGCGCCAACGAAAGCCAGCTCGATTTCCCGGTGCTCTATACGCAGGCCCGCGCCGGCACCGCATCGCTCAGGCTCGACGTCCCGAGCGATAATCTGGTCCCGCTGTTCGACGCGATCGTGGCGCACCTGCCCGGCCCCGAAGTCGATCCCGAAGCGACGCTGCAATTCCAGGTCAATAATATCGACTACGACGATTACGTCGGCCGCCTCGCGGTCGGCAGAATCATCGCCGGCTCGATGACGGTGGCGCAGAACTATTCGCTGTGCCGGCGCGACGGCAAAACGGTGGTCTGCAAGGTCGCACACATCTACGGATGGCAGGGACTCACGCGTGTCGAACGTGAAACCGCCCGCGCGGGCGAGATAGTGATCGTGGCGGGCGTCGAGGACATCGCGATCGGCGAAACGATCGCCGACCTCGAGAACCCGCGTCCGCTGCCGCCGATTCGCATCGACGAGCCGACGGTGGCGATGACTTTCTCGGTGAACAATTCGCCATGGGCGGGCCGCGAGGGAGATTTCGTCACCTCGCGCAAGCTGGGCGAACGGATCGAATTCGAAGCGCGGCGCAACGTCAGCACTCGCGTCGAGCAACTGACGCACGACGCCTGGCGCGTGATGGGACGCGGCGAATTGCAGCTCGCGGTGATTGTCGAGACCATGCGCCGCGAAGGCTACGAGATGCAGGTCTCGAAGCCCACCGTCATCACCAAGCAGACCGACGGCGAGATTCTCGAGCCGATGGAGATGCTGGTGATCGACATCCCGGCGGAATGTATCGGCGTGGTCACGCAGATGCTCTCGGTGCGCAAGGGCAAGATGCGCACGATGGTCACCCATGCGAGCAGCCGCGTACGCCTTGAATACGACATTCCCGCGCGCGGCCTGATCGGGTTTCGCGGCCGATTTCTCGAGAACACCCGCGGCAACGGACTGATGAACACGTTGTTCAACGGCTACGCGCCGTGGTCGGGAACGATTCGTTCGCGCGCCAACGGGGCGATGATTTCCGATCGCGAGGGCGCCACCACCGCTTACGCGATCTTTCATTTGCAGGAGCGCGGGATATTCTTCGTCGGACCCGGCGAGCCGGTTTACGAAGGGATGATCGTCGGCGAGTATGCCCGTGAGATAAACTTGCCCGTCAATGCGTGCCGCGAAAAAAAGCTCAGCAACATGCGCGCGTCGGGCCACGATGAAGCGATTCGACTTTCGCCGCCACGCGTTCCGACGCTGGATACGGCGCTGGAATGGATCGACGAGGAAGAGCTGGTCGAGGTCACGCCGAAGTCGGTGCGGCTGCGCAACCGCGTGCTCAAGACGGCGCTCAGGAACAAGCATCGTGCGGGATACATCGACGCGCCGCCGACGGAGATGGCCGAAAGCAACTGACCGCTTCGTGAGCCACGCGGACGGCGCCACAGCGGACGTGCGGAGCGCGTCACGGCAATCATGAGACTGGTCCGAATCGCCGCGCTTTGCGCGCTCATCGTGGCAGTCGTACTCGGCGCTTCGGCGGCGCTGATCGCAGCCAACCAGGCGCGCATCGTCGTTTACGTTCTGGCCTCGGTCCGCAAGCGCACCGGCGTCGATATCATCCCGCGCGCCAGCTCCGTTCGTCTCGGCACTCACCTGATAGTCGTCCTCGACCAGCCGCAGGTCATCGCCAACGGCCATGAGATCGTCAAGCTGAAGTCGCTCCGCGCGCTGGTCTCGTACCATTCGATTTTCGTGCGCAGCGGGCTTCCGCTGTATCGGCTGACCGCGACCCGTCCCGAAATTACGCTGCCGGTAGCCTCCTCTGCCGCGGCCGCGGTTCCCATTCCGCGTCCCGGGGCGCAATCCATAAGCGCGTTGCAAGACGTGTTGCACGCGCTGGCGCGGATCGCTTGGCGCGTCGACACGATCGATGCCACGGTGCGCTACGCCGACGGCGCCGAGCTTGCCAACCATGTTGGAATCGTCGCGTACCGCACCCACCGGCAGCCTTCCCTGTGGCTGCTCGGGTTCAGCGGCTCGGTGCTTGGATCGCCCGTTTCCGGAGCGCAGATAAGCGGGAAGATCGGTCTTGGCATCGGGAAAAATTCGCGGCCCGGCGAATTTGCGCATGGCCAGTTGTGGACCTGGGACGTTCCACTGGACGGAATAGAGGCGGAGGGTTTCGGATTGGCCGGCGCGATACAGGGCAGCCTCAAGTTTTCACTTCACGACGATGGTTCGGTGACCGGGGAGACCGATGCGAGTGCGCAGAAGCTGCTGCTCAAGAGCCAACAGCTCGCCGCGCCAATCGATTTGGGCGACTACTCACTGCATACCGGCTTCGACATCACCGGCGGCAGGTACGCCGTCACGAAGATCGTTTTGAGCAAGATCAACACGGCGGTGCTTTCCGGCGAAACCGAGCTGCTGGGTCCTCAAAGCGGGACACCGGAGCTGGGAATCCATGTTGGCGGGTTTAATTTCGACGCCGCTGCGGCCAAACAGACACTGCTGTCGGTCCGCCATCTGCCCGCCGACCTCGTGGATATGCTCAACCGGATCACACCGGGCAAGGTCACCGTCGGCGCCGCGACGCTGAGCGCCGCGCTCAACGAGATTGAAACGGCGCCGCTCGATGCGATTCGCAGGAATCTGGTGGTCACCGGCACCATCGAGAACGTCGGCTTCACAATTCCAACGGATACGAAGCTGCCGCCGATCGCAAATTTCAGCGCCCAGCTTGGTTACTCGAAAGGCTTGCTCACCATCTCGCAAGGCACTGCGAAGTGTGGAAACTCTACGCTCCACGACCTCGCCGCCAACGCCAACCTCGGCAACGGAATCGAGGGCGCGGACTATAAGGCCAGCGTGGAGGTCGACGCAGACCTGGCCGAGCTCTACCCGGCCATCGCCAGGTCGCTCGATTTGTATCAACTGAAGGAACGCGATCGTCTCGAACGTCTGGGCGGCCGCGTCGAAATGGTCGCTACCGCGTCTGGAAAGCTGAGCGCGACGACCCTGGTCGCGCCCAAAGACTATCAGGTCCGCGCAGACGCAATCGGCGCCGTCCTCACGATCAAGGGTTCGCCCGGACCGCTCAAGGTTTCCCGCGGCACCGTCACCATCGACCCGGATTCAATCAAGTTCGACCATCTGATGCTGGCAGCGACCGGCGGTGATGCGACGCTCGATGGCGCCGTGAATTTCGCAAAGCAGGGCATCGCGGTGCATGATCTGACGCTGGGACTTCATAATTTCCCGTCAGAAACGTGGTTGGCGCTGCTGGTGGATCCGTCCGACTTTGCAGTGAGCGGGCCGATTGGCGGCAAGGTCGTCGCCAACAGCGATCCCGGCAACCGGGGCGCGATAACGCCCGAGGGCAAGCTGACGCTCGCAAAGGGCGGCGTGAAATTCAACTTCCTGCGTTCGCCAATCATGGTTCAAGGTGCGACGCTCACGATGCGCCGCAAGCAGCTGCTCTTGTCGATGCCGGGCTCGAAGCTCGAGGACCAGGCGATCGATTTCCGCATCACCGTACCCGACTACACGCATCCGTCGATTCGTATCGACGCCACCGTGCAGAAACTCGATCTCGAGGTGATGAGATTCGTGCGGATGCCGTGGTCGGCGGCCACGCCGCCGATCCATTTTGAGGTTCCTTGCAGCGGGCATATCGAAGCGCGGGCGGGAAATCTCGCCGCCTTTCAGATGACCGACATGAAGACCGATTTTACGCGCTCCCCGGCCGGCGATTGGCACATTTATAACATGAGCGCGACCGCTTATCGCGGAAAGATGAAGCTCGATCTTGCCGGCCGTGCTCCGGACAACTGGATGCACATGACGGGCAGCGCCACCGACATCGACCCCGCGCCGCTCTTCATGCTGGGCGGCAAGAACACGCAGTCGCCATTGCTGGGTCATCTTTTTCTCGGCATCGATCTGTGGGCCAACACCGACACAAACTTTTTCGAAACTCTCGCCGGCGACATGTCGGTGACGGTCAGAGACGGAACCCTCAACAAGTTTACGCTGCTTTCGCGCCTGCTCAGTTTTATCGACATCAAGAATTGGCTGAGCGCGCAGATTCCTGACCCGCGTGTCAATGGAATCCCGTTCAAAACGATCATCACCGATTTCAAGGGCAAGAGCGGGCTCTTCTACACGGATAATTTCGTGTTGCAGGGTCCCGTGATGGATATCACGGCGAACGGCAGCATCCAGTTCGGCGCGGGCGCGCTCGATATGCAGGTCGGCATGTTTCCGTTCGACACGGTGGATTGGGTGTTGAACCATATCCCACTGATCGGAGAACGCATCGGTTCGGGCACCGGCAAACTGGTCGCGGCGTACTTCCACGTGAGCGGGCCGGTGAGCGACCCGTCGATCACGCCGCAGCCAATCACATCGGTGGCGCAGTTCGTCAAGAAAACCCTCGGGATGCCGATAAATATCATTCGTCCGAACACGATCAAGTGAGCTCGTCGCGGCCAGCGCTGATCGTATTTTGCCGCGAGCCCGTCGCGCGTCGGGCCAAGACCCGATTGATCGGAGCAATGACGGCCGCAGCCGCGGCAGCATTGTCCGACGCGTTCATTCGCGACGCGCTCGCCAAAGCCGTCTCGATTGGCCCCTCCGGGATCGTTATCGCGGCGAGCGCAGCGGATGGCGCCGAGCGCAGCAAATACTTCCGCCGGCTCGCGCGGCGATTCGGCGCCGAACTGATCGATCAGGGAGATGGGTCGTTGGGCAAGCGGATGGCGCGGGCACTCGAACCCTTTTCATCTTCCGGCGCGCTGCTAATCGGCACCGATACGCCTTCGCTTCCAATTCCGCTGCTCGCAGCCAGCGTCGAAGCGCTTCGCCGCAACCGCGTCGTGCTGGCGCCGAGTCTCGATGGCGGTTACTACGCACTCGGCGTGCGCGGCGCGATGCCCCCGATCTTCAGCGCGATCCGATGGGGCAGCGGCGGCGTGCTCGATTCAACCGTAAGGCGTCTCGAACGCGCCGGCATTCGGTATGCGTTGGGTCCAGCGTGGTATGACGTCGATCGATGGGCCGACGTGATGCTGCTGGCGGCGCATCTGCGGCTGTTGGCGCGAGCGCGCCGTCGCGGGGGCGCGTCGCCGTGCCCCGCGACGGAGTCCGTTCTCGAGCAGCTTGGAGTCCTGCGCCACGATCGCTAGAGTACCCCGATGCGCGGCAAGACGACCGCCGATTCATGATCGAGCTGATTCTTTACACACGAAACGAGTGCGGATTGTGCCGCGAGATGGAAGCGATGATTGCGGCCGAACTGCCGAAATTCGACGCGCGTCTCCAGCGGATCGAGATCGACGGCGACCCAGGCCTGGAGGCTCGCTTCGGAGTTGAAGTGCCGGTGCTGTTCGTGAACGATCGCAAGGCGTTCAAGTATCGATGCACGCCGCGCGAGTTGCGCAAACGCCTGGCACGCGAGGCGCGGGGTTGAGATGGCGCTTCGAACGCCGCATCGTCTGAAAGTGGTGCTCGTGACCACGGGCCGCGAGGAGCAGGCCGTCTCCATCGCGCGTGTGCTGGTGGGCGAAAGGCTGGCGGCCTGCGTCAACGTCGTCGGACCGGTTCGATCCATTTATAGATGGCGCGATGCGATCGAAGACGATCGCGAATACCTGCTGATTATCAAGACTCGCGCGACTCTTTACATCAAACTGGAGAAGCGGGTGCGCGAGCTGCATACCTACGAGGTGCCGGAAGTCCTGGCGCTGAACGCGGATCGCGGCTCGCCACCGTACGTCAAGTGGCTCCTTGAATCGACCGGCCCGCTCCGAGCAGCTGCGAAGAAGCGCCGGCCGAAACGCGCAACAGCTCGTCGCCGGCGGTCCCAATGATCAAGATTGCGATCGCGGGCGCCGGTGCGATTACCGAACGCGCGCATATTCCGGCGCTCCGGAGTGTCGCCGACGCTCAAATCGTCGCGATACAGAGCCGCACCGCCGACAAGGCCGAACGCGTTGCACGGGCGATTTGGCCGGACGACAAAGGCCGGCCGAACGTCTATTCCGATTTCGACGAGATGTTGGCGCGCGAGCGTCCCGACGCGGTCGGAATCTTCACGCCGAACTATTTACATTGCGAATTTACCGTAAAGGCGCTCAGCGCGGGCGCGCACGTGCTCGTGGAAAAGCCGATGGCGCCGACGGCGGCCGCCGCGCACAAGATGGCCGATGCGGCGGCGAAGGCTCGGCGGGTGCTGATGGTCGCGATGCAGCAGCGCTACGGCGGAATCGAGCGCGCGATCAAGGATGCAGTCACGAGCGGGGCGATTGGCAGGCCCCATTCCATTCGCGCGCGCCTTTCGCATGGCGGACCCGAGTCCTGGGCGCCGGGACAGAAGTGGTTCACGACCGCTTCGCAAGCGGGCGGGGGCGCGATGCTCGATCTTGGCGTGCATGTCGCCGATCTTGCAATCTGGATTATGGGCGAGGTCGATTCCGTGTCGGGACAGGTTGGCATCCTGGCCAAACAGATCGAAGTCGAGGACACGGGCGCGATGATTCTGCACTTCAAGTCGGGTGCGATCGGCGTCATCGAGGCGAGTTGGAGCAGCATGCCGCCGCTGTCGGCGATCGAGATTTACGGCAATGAGGGCAGGGTGATGGCGGGTTATCCACGCCAGGACATTTCGATTCTGAAGGCCGACGGCAGTCCGGCGCCGGGGTTCTCGCGCGACGAGGTGATGAGCCGTTTCGATCCGCGCGATCTGCTGGCTCCGTTTCGCGAACTCGCGGCAAACTTCGTGGCCGCGATTCAAGGCCGGGTGAAAGCCTCGCCCGACGGGAACGACGGACGGCGCGCGGTCGAGGCGGTCGAGGCTTGCTACCTTTCGTCGCGGACCGGCACTCGAATCAGGCTGCCGCTCGATTCATAATTCATCCATGTTTCGCGAATCGATCAAAAAGATGGCGGCGTATCGGCCCGGCGAGCAGCCTCGCCCGGGCCAGCGCTTAATCAAGCTCAACACCAATGAAAACCCGTATCCGCCGTCGCCGCGGGTGCGCCGCGCGGTTGCGAAAGCGATGGCAGGGTCGGCGATCCGCCTGTATCCGGCGCCGCGTGCCGACGAATTCGTGGCGAGCGCCGCGCGAATCTACTCGATACCGCAAAGCATGATCATCGCGGGCAACGGCTCCGACGAACTGCTCGCGATGGTGTTTCGCGCGACGCTCGGAAGCGGCGACACTGTTGCATATCCGGTGCCGACGTATTCGCTGTACGACACGTTGGCGCTGGTGCAGGAGGCGCGAATCGTTCACTGCCCGGTCGGCGCCGACTTCGAGCTGCCGCTCGACGCGCTCGCCGAGGCGCGCGCCAATCTTACGATCGTGTGCAGTCCCAATTCGCCGTCGGGCACCTCGACTCCCGCCCGCAGCCTGGGTGCGCTGGCAAAACGGCTGGACGGCAGATTGCTGGTGATCGACGAAGCGTACGCAGACTTTGCCGGCGAGAATGCGCTCGGCCTGATCCGGCGTCATCGCAACGTGGTGGTTCTGCGCACGTTGTCGAAGTCCTATTCGCTGGCCGGGATGCGGCTGGGCCTGTGTTTTGCGCATCCGCCGGTGATCGACGCGCTGCTGAAGGTCAAGGATTCTTACAACTTGAGCCGGGTCGCGCTGGCCGCGGGGGCCGAAGCGCTGCGCGACTCGGGTTGGATGCGGCGCAATGTCGCGAAAGTAATTCGGACGCGCGCTCTGACCGAAGCGCGGCTGCGCAAGCTCGGCTTCCAGGTACCGCCGTCGCAGGCGAATTTCGTGCTCGCGCGGATGCCGGGCCGCGACCTGGCGCCGGTCACGCGAGCGCTGCGCCGGGCCGGAATCCTGGTCCGTCATTTCGCGACGCCGTTGCTTCAGGACGCTATCCGAATCTCGATTGGAACTCCGGCCGAGATGGCCGCGCTGTTCAAGGCGCTCGCGCCGTTGGTTCGCGCATCTCAACCGAAGCCGAAGCGCCGCATTGGTACGTGAGCCGGTTGAACTTGATGGCGGCGATCAAGCGTCTGTTCGGGAATTTCCGTCTGGCCCGCCATTCCGGGAAGAAGTCCGAATCCGAATCGCGTCCATCGATTGAATGGGTGGTGGCCGGGCTCGGGAATCCCGGCGAGGAATACTCGCGTGCGCGCCACAATGCCGGATTCATGACGATCGATCGAATCGCAAAAGCGAAAAACGCCGAACCGAGCCGGCGTAGATTCAAAGGCGTCACCGCTGAAGCCGGGCTGGCCGGAAAGCGGGCGATACTCGTCAAGCCGCAGACTTTTTACAATCTGAGCGGTGAATGCATTTCGGCGCTGCTCGGATATTTCAAAATTGCTTCCGAGCACCTGATCGTGGTGCATGACGAACTCGACCTCGAAGCGGGCCGGCTCAGAATCAAACAAGGGGGCGGCGATGCCGGCAACCGCGGCGTTCGTTCGATCGCGGAGTCGCTTGGAACCACGGACTTCATCCGGGTCAGAATAGGAATCGGCCGGCCGCCCGGTTTCACTATTGAAATGGAACCCGGCCGGCAGCCGAAGACCGAAGAAAACAAAGACTACCTGCTCCGTCCGATGACCGCCGCCGAAAGACAGGCACTCGCGCCGATTCTCGAGCGCGCAGCGAGCGCGGTCGAGGCGATCGCGGAGCACGGACTCGAAGCGGCAATGAATCGCTACAATCAGCGCGGCTAGAAGCTCGTTAGTGGCCACTCGAATAACAAATTGTCTGCTAGTATAATCATTGTGTTGACTTGGCGACTGACGCCGCGCTAGAGCAATCAAAGATAGGAGCCCTCGTCGCGTTGGGCGGGTAAATTTCGCGTCCCGTTCGGATGGCTGCGCTATTCGTGCAGGTGCGAGAGGGGCCTGGGTTAGCCCCCGTCGGCCACACGCTGCGTGCGGTCTCATAATTTTACATCCAGTGAAAGGGGCTGCCATGTGTGATGAAACCAAGACCCGCTTCAGAAGAGCGGAGGAAGCTCTGCGCTTTTATTTCCGCTTGCGCGAACTGCTTCACAACGGACGTACGAGACGGTTGGTGGCGGACGAATTGCCGGCGGATGTGTGCACGGTGGCTGCCAACGCGATTGACGACTACCAAAGTATCGGATGGTGCATGCGAGGTCTCGACGAGATCTCGCTGTGGCTGCTCAGCGAACTCTACGGGCCGACCTGCTTCGGCGTGCGCCGGCGCACATTTTCGCACGCCTGCAAGGCAGGCAGGCTGGAGTTCCCGGACCGCGAGTTCCGGCTGCGCGAAGTCGGCATCGTCCACGAGCATGCACTCGGCGTGGTGAAACGAGGGTTGCGCCGGCTGGACATGATCCCCGGCTGCCCGCGCCAAAGCGCGCATGACCGTCGCCGCCGCATCCGGACCGTGGGCAAGCGAGCGCATCTGCAGGGGAGCAGGGCGGCGAATCGCGGCTAGTCGGCGCGCGAGAAGCGCAAATCGCTTTATCGAATGCGGAACCCACCGTGGCAGGGGTGACCCCTACACCCACTGTTAAAGACGCGCTCCGTTGTCGCGCGCGGACCTGCCAACGGCTTAATGCTGCGCTGCCATCGCCACGGCCAGGATAAGGGGGGAGCTAAAGAAAAGGACCCGGGGTTTCTTCGGCCTCGCGCAAAATTCCTATACGCTGGAGAGTCATTGAAACTCCGGTGAACGGAATTGACGAAGCGGGACGTGAACGAAAATCAGGCAAACGAACCGGCTGCCGCACTGGCCAAGGGCAGCGTCGAGACGATTTCCGTCGCCGAGCTCGCGGCCAAACTCGCGCTGGGCCGCCCGCTCAGGATCAAGCTCGGGATGGATCCGACGGCGCCCGATCTGCATCTGGGCCATAGCCTGACGCTCAAGAAGCTGCGCGACTTTCAGGATGCGGGCCACACCGTAATTTTCCTGGTCGGCGACTTCACGGCGATGATCGGCGATCCGACCGGACGCTCCGAGACGCGCAAGCCGCTGTCGCGCGAGCAGATCGAGCGCAACGCGGAAACCTATCGGGCGCAGGCGTTCAAGATTCTCGATCGCGAACGCACCGAGGTCCGCTTCAACAGCGAGTGGATGAATGAATTGGGCGTGCGCCGCCTGATCGAGATTGCGGCGAAGGTGAGCGTGGCCCGGCTATTGGAGCGTGACGACTTCGAGCAGCGGCTCGAGGCCCAGGAGCCGCTGTTCCTGCACGAACTGCTCTATCCCGTGATCCAGGGCTACGATTCGGTCGCGCTGGAAGCGGATCTGGAGATTGGCGGCACCGATCAGAAGTTCAACATGCTGGTCGGCCGCGAGCTCCAACGGCATTTCGGACAGATGCCGCAAGCGGTGATGACGATGCCGCTGCTCGAAGGTCTCGACGGCGTGCGCAAAATGTCCAAGTCGTACGGAAACTATGTCGGCCTGACCGACAAGCCCGAGGACATGTACGGCAAGCTGATGTCAGCGCCCGATAAGCTGATGGTTCGATACTACGAGTTGCTGACGAAGGCCACGAGGGACGAGATCGCGGCGGTGAAGTCGGGCGGAACGCATCCGATGGAAGCGAAAAAACGCCTCGCCCGCACGATCGTCACCGAATACCACGGCGCGCCCGCCGCAGATCGCGCCGAGCAATACTTCGAGAGCAAGCATCAGCGCCGGGAAATTCCCGCCAGCACGCAGGTGTATCGAATCGCCGAGGATCTGTGGATTTGCGAACTGATGAAGCAGTTGCAGTTCACGCCTTCGACCAGCGAGGCGCGGCGCCTGGTGAGCCAGGGGGCGGTCCGGGTGGACGGCCGCACCATCACCGATGTGAATTTTCGCTTCGTGCCGGGCGAGCACAAGGTGCTCGAAGTGGGCAAGCGCCGCGTTGCGCGGATCGAGCCCTGAGCGGGCGCGCTCAAGCGCTCAGTCTTGCTTGTTCTTCTCAGCCAGAGCCACTGCTTCGCGGAGCTTTTCCATGGTGCGGGCGAGCGCCTTGGTGTAGCGCTGCTTGGTCCAGGTTTCCTTGGTCCGCATCTTGAGCCATCCCAGCTTGACCGCGTCGGGTTTGTTGCCCATCTCGCCGGTGGAAACCTCGATGATCGTGCGTTCTTCGAGATTGAGCGAATCAAGCACTTCGCGCTTGAGGTTCTGCAGAAACCCGGACTTGAGGTCGATATCGATTTTCATCGAAACTGCACTTCCATCACCTGAGCCTAAACCATCGCATGCGTCGTCTCAACGGGCAGGGCTGAGCCCTGCACCCAGTATTAGGGCCGCGCTCCGTTGTCGCGCGCGGCCTTTGCCAACGGCTTAATAGTGCGCTGCCGTCGCCACGTCCAGGGCTCAGCCCTGGACGTGGCGACAGCGAGTTGAGAAGTGAAAAACCGAAGCGCGAGTTCGGCTATTCTTCTTCGACAGCCTGGCGAATCGCGTTCAAGATGAAGAGGAACTGATTGGGCGCCGATATGCGGCCGAGCATGCTCACCTGCTGGAGGACCTTGAGTTCCTGATTCGTCACCTTGTGCCGCGTCAGCATCGGGCGATCGGCCACAAACTTGCGCCATGCGCTTTCCTGCCGTTTGGCGGGTGCAGAGTCGCGATCCTTACCGACTATCCATTGCGCCTCAGGATGCGCGAGCAGGAACAGTCGCTGCTTGTCGAGCGTGAGGGTATCCGCCAGCCGCGCCAGCAGCGACAGGGAAGGGCGGCGCCGCCCGTTTTCGAGATAGGCGACGTGGCTGGCCTTGACGCCGAGTTTGCGCGCGAGTTCACGCTGAGTGAGGGCATAAGCCGCGCGACGCTGTTTGAGGACCTGACCGAGAGTTTCTTTTTTCATAGTTCGTATTCCGCCAATAGTGCCCATCGGAGCTTTGCGTAGTGGATCATTCCGGTCAGATAATTGAGGGTCTGGCCGGTCGGTAGTGAAGCGCCAAAGTCAAATCCAGTCAATTCCCGCACGTGCTTGCGAATCTGCGCGAAGGCCTTGTCGGGAAGCTGGTCAGCGCGCGCGACCAACCCCCAGTCCCACGGCATCGCAAAGATTCTGCGCGCGATTGGTTCGGGATACGCCGCGAGGCTGGCGATCACGTCGGCGGCGAGTTCCAGCGGTTCGCCAAGGTGACTGCGATGGGCGGCGTCGAAGAAATAGTGAACTCCGTCGCTGGCGCGCCCCGTAGCCTTGGCCGTCACGTGATGGCCCATCTCATGCATGAAGGTCATCGAGACCGCGCCCCGATCATGCGCGGTGTTGAGATAAATGAGCGGATGCTTCAGCACTTTGGGGGCTTTGTCCATGTAAAAGCCTCGCAGGGCCATGCCTTCGGGTCCCCGATACGGGGTGGCCTGAAGATGGATGCGCAGGTCCGACGAAATCGCGGCGAGCTGGTTGAGCGACTTGGGCCGAAACACTTCGCGATTGAACTCCGGCCATATCTTTCTCGTCTCGCGAATAATCGCGCGCAACGTGTGGTAATCGACCGTGCGGCGCATGACGCGCACGTAGTCGAGGCGCGCCAATTCGCGCAGCTCACGCTGCGGCTTTCTCCATGCTGCAAGTTCCTTGCGGCCGGCTTTGTGCGCCCGTCCCAGGATCTCTTCGACCAGTGCGTCTAGCGCAGAACTTCGCTCAGGCTTCAATGTCACGACCGAAAGTCTCCCACCTATGAACATCGAGTGTACGAGGATAGCGGTCCACGATGCAAGTGTCGAAAAAGACCGCGATGAGTTATACTTGCGCTAACATCCTGACTCTGTTAACGAGACTCTAAGTGAGCGAATGACCGTAGCTTGTGCCGTTTGCATCACTTAATGACGATCCGTACCGATCACTACCTGCGAACGCCGCCAGGGCGGTGGCTGGCTGGGATGCATCCCGATCCGGTTCGCATCCAATGGGGCCCCAAAAGCGAGCGTAACAGAGGGGGACGCCGCTTTTTACCAGGTCACGACCGACATTCATATAGCTTTTTCAAGCTTTTGGCGAGGGGCACGCCTCCTCGCTTCCGGGTCGTCGTCCGAGCCCCAGTTCCATTCGGCTACGACGGGGAGAATTAACTCCCCGCGGCAGGAGGTATGAGGGTAATGGAACTACGGCAACTAACGAGCGAGAGGGAACGACGGATTTTTTTCGAACGGATGGAGGAGGCGCGCGCGAAGCGGGGCGCAGGGTTCCGGGAGAGGCGGCGGTCCAGCCTCGCGAAGATTCATCTCGAATACGGGCTGCTCTACGGGCTGTTCGAGCACGACGACGATCCGCCTGAGCAAATGATGTCGGGATTCGTGATGCACGATGTCGCCAGCTACCCGCAAAGTTATACGCGGCCCGACCTGAGCCATCTGCCGGCGCGGTCGGTGTTCGAGGGCGGCGAGCTGTGGTCGTTCGCCAAGGGCGCAGGTCTGCTGGCACAGCACGGTGCGCTTATTGTGGCGGGCCTGATGCAGGTCCAGGCATTGCTGGTTTACCCGATTGTCAAGCCATCCGACCAGTCGGGCCCATATGCACGGAGCAACTTTGTGAAGGCTGGCGATCCGATCGCGTGGCCCTACGGCGAGACGACCGACGGCGGCGACGTATGGGTGCAGCCGATGGTGCTCGAGGGAGAGGCGCTGGCCAACGTGGTGGAAGCGGTGTTCGGGCGCGGCTTCACGACGAGCGATTCGATGCGGCGGATTCGGTTTGACAATCCATTCCCGATCCAACCGACGTTGTCCCGGCCCGCAATTCCAATCGAGCAGCATCTCGGCACAGTTGCATCGGCGGCTCCCCACGGTCACGAGGTGAACGGCGCCGCGCAAGCGTAAATCAGCGACCCGTCAAAGGAAGCGGCGGCCGATCCGACGATCGGCCGCCGCGGCGTCTCAGTTCGAGGGACTGCGGACTAGCCGGCGGAACCCGGCGACGGAAGCTGCGGCTGCTGGCAGGCGCCGCCGCCGACGCAGTTGAGCCCGGCGCCGAAATAAATCAGGCCGGCCTTGACCGGAAAGAACAGATAATTGAGCGGCGTCTCGATCGGGTCGAACTGCTGCGGCGGCGCCGCCGCCTCGGCCCGAGCTTGCAGCTCGACGCGCTGCTTGGTGTTGGTCTCGACATCCTGGATGCTTGCGAGGCGCTGGTCGGAGCCGAAGATTGCCGCCTTGCCCGGCTCGAGCCAGACGTAGCGCAACACGCTGGCGCCGCTGTGGTTGGGATCGGGGATACTATCCTTCAGATCAGGCTGACCCATCGCATTCACCGCCTGAACGGGCGTCATGCCGGTGGTCAGCGACCCGCTCTTCATTACGGAGCATGCGACGGCGAATAGGGCGAGCATCCCAACGGCCGCGCGCGCGAGAAATGTCCGCAGCGTCATCATCGATACCTCAAGCCTCGTAAGGAGCTAACATAACGAAGACATCTGCGGCAACCTGAGCTAATTTCATCGAGGTGGCGCAGACCGATGCGTAACGATTTTGGATGACGGCGACGAACTGCTTTTCGTGTACGGCACCCTGATGAACCCCGCCGAGCGCGCGATCCTGCTGGGCCGGCCCGTCGACGCAAGCCCGGGGCGGATTGCGGGCTACGCGCGCGGCCGCAAGCGCCACTACTTCGTCGCAAAGCAGGCGGGCGCCGTCACGGATGGCGCAATCCTCGAAGGTCTGAGCGCGCGCGAGCTGGCGATCCTCGACGAATACGAAGAAGTGCCGGCGCTCTACACGCGCGAGCGGATCGACGTGCTCGCCGCCGACGGGCGCAAAATCGAATGCTGGATTTACATCCCGACTAGCTGGGCGACGGACTAATCTCGATAGTGACTATTGAGTCCGCCTGTCACTTCACTTCCGCGGGGGGCGGCTTGGGTTGTTCTCCGCGCTTCAAGCCGAACTTGTCGATTCGGTATTGCAGAGTCCGATAACTCATGGCGAGCATTTTCGCCGCCTTTGCGATCACCCAGTCATTGCGCTCGAGCGCCTGCAGGATTGCGTCGCGCTCGAACGTTTCGAAGTTGAAGCCCTCGCTCGGAATCTCGTACCGGTCGCCGCGCTGACCGTCCCGGCTGCGGCCCGGCTTCTTGCGCGACAGGACCTCGTCGGGCAAATCGCGCGGCATCACCTTGTCCCCCTCGCAGAGCAGGATCGCGCGTTCGAGCGCGGACTCGAGCTGGCGCACGTTGCCCGGCCACGAGTAGTCGAGCAGAACTTCCATCGCCTCGCGGCCGATCTCTTTGACGCGGCCTTCGGCAAGATGTCCGAACTTGGCGAGCGCATGGTTGGCGAGCAGGGGAATGTCGCCGCGCCGATCGCGCAGCGGCGGCAAGGTGATGGTCACGACGTTGATGCGATAGTAGAGATCCTCGCGGAAGCGGCCCTCGCCGACTTCCTCGGCGATGTTGCGATTGCTGGCGGCGACCAGGCGCACGTCGATGCGAAAGGAATCGTTGCCGCCGACGCGGCGGAGCTCCTTTTCCTGCAGGACGCGCAGAATCTTCGCCTGCATTCCCTGCGGTATGTCGGCGATCTCGTCGAGGAACAGCGTCGATTTATCGGCGCTCTCGAACAGCCCGATTTTGCGCTCGTTGGCGCCGGTGAAGGCGCCGCGCTCGTGGCCGAAGAGTTCGTTCTCGATCAAATTGTCGGGAATCGCCGAGCAATTGATCGCGACGAACTGGCGCGCCGCGCGCGGCGACAGCCGATGAATCGCCTTGGCGACGATTTCCTTGCCGGTCCCGCTCTCGCCCTGGATAAGGACGGTCGAATTCGAGGGCGCGACCCGCCGCACCAGCCGGATCACTTCCTGGATTGCGGCGTCCTGTCCGATGATGCCCTCGATCTCGAAAGTGCCTTCCAGGCGTCGCTTCAGCAGCTGATTTTCCTGCTGCAGGTTTGCGAATTCCGCCGCCTTGGCCACCCGCGTCACGAGTTTCTCGCGATCGGTGGGCTTCTCGAGGTAGTCGAACGCGCCTGCTTTCATCGCTTGCACGACGCTGTCGGTCGAGCCGTGGGCGGTCAGCACCACCACCTGGCTGCCGGGATAGGAGCTGCGCACTTTCGCGAGCAACTCCTCGCCCGACATCCCCGGCATCATGAGGTCCGTCAGCACGACGTCGAAACGCGACAGCGCCAGCAACTCGATCGCGCGCTTGCCGACCGCAGCCTCTTCGACTACGAAACCCTCTTCGCGCAACGTGTCCGCGGTTATCTGGCGTTCGAGGTCGTTGTCTTCAACGACCAGCACTGAGGCCTGGGTCATGATTGTGTCCATGTGCCGCGCTTGGCGGGAAGGTGAAAGTTACCGTGGTTCCGGGTCCGCCGGCGTTGGGTCCGATATCGATTGTACCGCCGTGCGTCTCGACAATCGCCTTCGACAGAAACAGCCCCAGGCCGATTCCATCGCGCTTGGTGGTGAAGAACGGCTCGAAGACGTGGTTGACGGCTTCCGCCTGGATACCCGCGCCGGTGTCCGAAAAAGTAATCACCATCGAGCCGTCGACGCGCCTGAAGGTAATACCCATCGTGCCGCCTTCGGGCATCGCCTGGATCGCATTGGCGACCACGTTGATGAAGCAGGTGCGGAGTTTCTCGGCGTCCACGTTGAGAATCGGCGACGGGCCGTTGCATTCCTCGACCAGCTCGATCCCCTGGCTTTTAATTTTCGATTCCGACAGCGCCACGACTTCGTCCACCAGTTGATGCACGTCGGTGGGCGCCGGGAAAATCTCGATCGGCTTGCCGTAATGCAAAAAGCTCTGCACCAGCTCCGACAGCCGGCGCATCTCGTCCTTCATGATCACGAGCTGACGCAGAAACGCTTCGCGATCGTTGGGCTGCTGCGGAGCATAGCGCGCGCGGAGCTGATCGAGCGCCAGGCTGATGAAGTTCAGCGGGTTCTTGATTTCGTGCGCCAGGCCGCCGGCCAATTGCCCAAGCGCGGTGAAGCGTTCGAGCCGGTTGAGTTCCTGCTCGCGCTCGCGCGCACGGCGGAGCTGGCCGACCATGTCGTTGAAGCTGCGTGTGAGCAAGCCGATCTCGTCGCGCCGGTGCGCCTCGGGAACCGGCTCGAGGCCGCGCGCCGCGATATTCTGCGCCGCGTTCGCGACCGCATGAATCGGCTTCACGTAGCGATCGGCGAGGATGTAGGCGAAGGCCAGGCCGATTGCGAAAATCGCAAACGCGATCATCAGCTCACGGGTCCGGCTCTGTGCCAGCGGCTGCGCGAAGTCGCCAAAATTCGCCACCACCTGCACGTAGCCAAGCAGATGATCCTCGACCTCGACCGGAATCAGATAGACCGTGGTCTCCGGCGCGAGCGGACCGAGCTTGCCGGGCGGAATCGTCACCAGGTCATCGGGATGCTTGAGTTGCTCGGGGGTAAGCCATTCGGCCTGCTTGGGCCGCAGCGCGGCGCCGATCAGATGCGGATTGGAGCTGTTGAGGATCAGATTTTCGCTCGACGCGATCGATACTTCGAGTCCCTTGGTGTGCAGGTCGCCGACGTAGGTGTGCAGCAGATCGCGATCGGTGCCGCCCACGGCGGTCAGCTCCTGCACGCTGATCTGGATCACGCGCGCGAGATCCTTGACCCGCTCCTGCGTGGTCGCGACGATCGCCGCCTGCGTGCCCAGGCTCACCCACACCTCAGTGCCCAGAGTAAGCCCGAGCAGGCCCACCATCAGCACGATCAGCTTGGCCTTGAGGTTCAGCGCGGGAAAGTATGAATCCATTTTTGATGTCGCCGGGCCCTCCGGCGCGGCCACGCGATAAATCGACCTATTCGCTCTTGCTCACGGGCTCGTTGGTCTTGCGCAAAACCAGCAACCGGGTCCCGTACACCGCGGCGCTCAGGATCGCCACGATCACGATCAGCCGCTCGAAGCCGCCGATGTATTTGATCATAATCTCGATTTGCCTGCCGAAAACGTAGCCGAGCGTTACGACGATCGGCACCGATATCAGCGCTCCGAGCAGATCGTAGAGCAGAAACACCGCCGGGCGCACGCCAAAAGATCCCGCCGACAAATAGACCAGGGCGCGCAGGCCGGCCAGGAATCGCGCGTAAAAAATCGCGCGCGCCCCGTAGCGGTGCATGAAACGCTCGATGCGCTCGATCTGATGCTGCCGGCCCGGCCACGCCAGCACGAAGTAGCGCACCAGTCCCGTGCCGAAGTGCCGGCCCATAAAGAACAGCGAGTTGTCGCCCGCGACCACGCCCAGCAGCGAGACCGCCATCGTGATCGGGTAGCGCGTCACCCCGCGATGGGCCAAATAGCCGCCCGCGAGCAGCGCCACGTCCTCTGGAATCGGCAGTCCAAGTCCGCACAGCATCAGAACAACGAACAATCCAAGATAAGTGAAGTGTTCGATGTACCCGGAGATCAGCCCGACCAAGCTCAGCTCCCGTGGGCGTAACGCGCGCGCAATGCGTCACGGATTCGTTCTACCGGTACGCCCCGGCTTGTCATCGACGCGGCATCGTGAGCCTCGCCGACGCAGATCGCACACCTGCTGCCGTGCGTATCACGGTAGCAATCGAGCAGGTTCTTGTGCCCGATCGACTTGTCGCAGCCGCAGTAGCAATGCAGTTGCGCCAGCAACGTGGGATCGCGCTCGGCGATCTCGTATGCCTCGCGCACATTACCCTGGAAATTTTTCGGATCGAGGGTTACCCGCAGCTGTGCCCCAGGATCGGAGGCCGCGGCCATCTGGTCCGCCGGCGGCTGCGCTTGCGTCGACACATAGCTGGCGTAAGCGATTGCCACCACCACAACCGCGGCGCCTGCCAGTGCGACAATCCCTTTGACGCCCTTGAACATGAGTCTCCCCGCAGCCGGAAATTATAGCATCTCGATGAATCTTAGGCTTTGATTCGCGAAACTGTATAGAGCGGCCGGGCGATGCGGTCCGCGACGGGTATGCGGCAGGCGTTTGAGCATGCCCATCGCGAGAATCCGCCGGCGGAAGTTCCGCCGATCGAGCGGACGGCCCAGAATTAGCGAGTATAGTTCCTCGAACTCGGCGAAGGTGAATTCCCGCGGCAGCAACGCATACGCGATATTCGTGTACTCGAGTTTCGACTTCAGCCGTTTGACCGCATACGCAGCCATCAGCGAATGATCGTACGCAAGCTGCGGCAGACGCGTGACTTCGTACCATCGGCCGGTCGCGTATTTGTCGCATGGCGCGCCGATGCCAAGCGCGTCGGGGATCAACGCCATGTACGCGACCGATACCACGTGCGCCCGCGGGTCGCGCGACGGATCTCCAAACGTGAACAGCTGCTCGAGATAAGCGCTGCCAAGTCCGGTCGAATCGTAAAGCTCGCGCCGCGCCGCCTCGTCGAGCAGTTCGCCCACTCGCACCAGCCCGCCCGGAAACGCCCACCGCCCGCGGCCCGGTCCGCGGCGCAACTCGACCAGGTAGGTCTGCAGGCGCCCGCCGTTGATCGCGAACAACACCGTGTCCACCGCGACCATCGGCCGCGCCAGCCGTTCCCCGCGCGCCACGCCGGAGGCGGCGGCTTGTGCGCCCGCGCTCAGACGCTCAGCTCGAGCATGCGCTCCAGGGCCCGCTTCGCGCCCACGCGCACGTCCTCGGACAGTTCGATTTCGTAGCGCAGATGGCGCAGCGAATTGAGTGTGCCCTCGAGCGTGATCATCTTCATGAACCGGCATAGCTTGCACACCTTGTAGAAGTGCTTGTCGGGAATTTCCATCAGCAGGCGGTCCGAGAGACCGCATTCCGTCACTACCAGAAATTTGTCGGCGTCGCTGCCGCGCGCGTAACCGATCATCGCGCTGGTGGACAACACCGCGTCGGCCAGCGCGAGCACGTCGTGGCGGCACTCGGGATGCGCGATCACCTTGATCCCGGGGATCGCGCGCTTGACCTTGTTAATCTCGTCGGGGGTTATCTGGTGATGAACGTAGCAGTTGCCGTCCCATGAAATTACCCGCTTGCGCGTCTGCCCCTGCACGTAGTTGGCGAGATTCTGATCCGGCACGAACAGGATATTGTCCGAGTCGATCCGCTCGACGATCTTCGCCGCGTTGGATGACGTGCAGCACGCGTCCGACAGCGCTTTGACGTCGGCCGTGCAATTGACGTACGACACCACCTTCAGGTCGGGGTAAATCTTCAGCAGTTCTTGCTTGCGCTCCGCCAGCCGCTCGGCCGTCACGCTGTCGGCCAGCGAGCATCCCGCCTTCAAATCCGGCAGCAGCACCTTGCGATCGGGGTTGAAGACCTTGGCCGTCTCCGCCATGAAGTGAACGCCGCAAAAGACGATCACGTCGGCGTCGCGCACCTCGCGCGCGTTGCGCGCCAGCTCCAGCGAGTCGCCGATAAAATCCGCGACCTCGAAAATCTCCGGCCGCTGGTAGTTATGCGCGAGTACCACCGCGCGCCGCGCCTTTTTAAGCCGCTTGATTTCCGCGATCATGTCCGCGTAGCGCTCGCAGTTGTCCGCCGTGTAGCTCTCGTTGCCGAGCACCCCGAGCTTGTCGCGCAGCGCGCTGCCGCTAATCGCCGTTTCGACCGATTGGTTCACCGTGAGTCCTCTTTACCGATCCCGCCGTTAGTTTGCGTCAATCTGACACTTACTCCAGCCCGGCAAGCTTTGCAAGCCGCGTACCGGTTGGCGAAAAGGGGCGCCGCTCTGATAAATCAAGTCACAAATGCGCGTGCGGACGGCGAAACGCCGCTTTTTCAGGAGTTAATGTGATGGATGAAGTATTGGATCGCGAGCTTCCGTGAGCGCCGGATCATGAGCCGTCAAATCGCACTCGCCCTGGTCCGCGACTTGTTCTTCCGCTCGAAGCTCGACGCGGTCGCCGCCGCCGTTGGCGCCGAGGTCGGCTACGTGTCGGCGCTCGACGCCGTTGCCTCGCGATGCGCCGAATTGAAACCGACCGTCGTCTTCACCGATCTCTCCGACGATGCCTTCCCCGCACTCGAGACCCTGCAACAAATTCGCGCCGCCGCTCCTGGCGCGCGCGTGATCGGATTCGCCTCGCACGTGGATTTGAAACCCCTGAAGGCCGCCCGCGAAGCAGGCTACGAGCTGACGCTGTCGCGCAGCGAATTCACCGCCCGGCTCCCCGACCTGCTGCGTTCATAAGCGGGCTTCGGGACACTCGCCCGGGCAACGGGCAGGGGTGACCCCTGCACCCAAGGTTAAGGCCGCGCTCCGTTGTCGCGCGCAGACGCTTAATATTGACCTCCCGTGCCAACGGTTCTTCTATTGCGTAGTCGCGAAAAGATGCGCTGCGCAGATTTTCGCGTCTTCTCAATACCGGGTGCAGGGGTCACCCCTGCCCAAGGAGGTGCGGAACCCATGGTGGGTTCCGCATTTAATTAAGTGAATTTCTTCTTCACCCCCGCCGCGCGATAAACCGCGCCTGCGCGATCTTGCCCGCGCGCGCCATCTCGCCGATGAAGCGGAACCCGTCGATGAGCGCGTCGAGCAGCTCGGTGCTGAACCCGACGATCCGCAGGGCATCATACCTGAGCTGCATCTCGATCATGTCGAGATATAAATCCACATAACGTGAAAAGCGCCCGGTGTCTTCGGCGACGCGCACCTCGCATCCGTTTGCCGAGAGCAACTTGGCGTAGCCCGCAATGTCCTCGACGTTGGCAAACATCATGATGCCGAGAAAGCGCTGCGCCTCGGAATCGCTCAGTCCCGCAGGCCCTTCAACCCAGTCGGTGAACGCAATCACGCCGCCGGGACGAACGATCCGCGCTGCCTCCGCAATCAACTTTGGCTTGTCGGGAACGTAGCACCACGCATCCTCGCTCCATATGAAATCCGCGCTGGCCGACGGCAGTCCGCTTTCGCGGGCATCGGCGAGAATGAATCGGATTTTATCGTCCAGACCTTCCTCGTGGGTCAGCCGCCGCCCGCGCTCGACTATCGCTTCGGTTACGTCGACGCCGATCATCGAGGCGACATTGCGAAAGCGCACCAGAAAGCGCATGTCACCGCCGTTGCAGCAACACAGATCGACCCCCTTCATCCCGGCCTTGATTCCGGCGCGATCCGCCAGATCGATCGACGCCTTCATTCCTCCAACGTGAATTTGCTGCCCAAACATAAGTTGAAAGAGGTCGCCCTGCGCACTGCTGTAGACCGAGACGACATCCGCCACCTTGACACCCTTTATGGACTTCACGATTTGCTCCCGGCGCCTGGCTTGCGGGCGCGGACGAATGCGCTCATAAATTTGCCGTCCGCCATCTGCGCGAATTTCTCGAGCTCTGGATTTCCCGCAAGAAATCCCTGCGCGTCAGCAGCGGTGTAGATCCGCGTCGGTTCCACTTCGATCTGTTCGAATCCCGCCGCAGCGAGCTTCGATTGGTATTCCGATTCCTCGAGCGCCCCCGCGATACATCCGGCCCACAACTCGACCCGCCGGCGAATCTCGGCGGGTATCTCACCGCGCACCACGATGTCCGAAACGGCGAATCGCCCGCCCGGCTTCAGCACGCGCAACGCTTCGCGCAGCACGCGATCCTTGTCGGCCGAGAGATTGATCACGCAGTTCGAGATGATCACATCAACCGAATTGTCGGGCAGGGGAATATGCTCGATCTCGCCTTTGATGAATTCGACGTTCTGGACACCCGCTTTGCGCTGGTTATCGCGCGCCAGGGCGAGCATCTCGTCGGTCATGTCGAGCCCGTACGCCTTGCCCGCCGGCCCAACTCTTCGCGCGGAGAGCAGCACATCAATTCCGCCACCGGAGCCCAGGTCGAGCACGGTTTCGCCCGGCTTCAGCTCGGCGAGCGCGGTGGGATTACCGCATCCCAGCGACGCGGCAAGCGCCTCGGCGGGAATCGATGCGGTCTCGCCCTCGCGGTAGAGATTCGACGTGATTGGGTTTCCCGCGGGCGCCGCCGAGCCGCAGCATGAGCCGCCCTGATTCGCGACTCGCCGCGCCGCCTGCGCGTACTCCTCGCGGACCTTTTCCCTTATCGATTCATTACTCATCGTGACCTCCATGCCTGCCCGCTGTTTTACGGGAGAGGCGATTAGTGGATTGCGAACGATCCGGCGAGGCGGCCGGCGTCTTGTGAAGGCCGGCGCAACAGTCCTCGGTCATGAAGCGGATCAACTTTGCGGCTTTGGGCCAATTGACTGCGTAGTAGATGAATCGCCCCGCGCGATGCGCCGTCAGCAAGCCGCATCGAGTCAACGCGTCCAGGTGATGAGACAGCGTCGAGCCCGGCATCTTGACCCGGCGCTTGATCTCGTCCACGCAGGTTCCATCCGGCCCCGCGCGCACCAGCAGCCGGAAGATCTCGAGGCGGCCGGATTGGCCGAGCGCACTCAGCTGTGACACATACTCTTTCACTACGATACTTCTAGTATCATCGAAATATAAACGGCGCAAGAGCCTCCGGTCGCGGTTTCGAGAAATCCGTTTCTTTGATTATGATCGTGCAGCCCGGGATGTTCTGATTTTCGCCTGGCGTTCGGACAATTGTCGAAACGATGGACCCCAAGACAAATCCACAGCCGCGCAACCCGGGTTACAAATTGGCCAGCATGCTGGGTATGCTCGCGCTGGCTGTCGCAATCGCGATACTTATATTTGCCGCGTCACGCTTGCCGTACTTTCCGACCGACCTGGCGATCGCGCGGGGATTGCAGTCGCGCGCTGCGATGCCGGTCTCGGCGGCAAAGTGGATAACGGCGACCGCGGAGAAACCGTGGTGGCTGGTTCTACTCGCTCTGACCGCCGTATTTGCCTGGGTGATCAGCGGATGGCGCGCGGCGCTGCTCGCGATTCCAGTCTTCTTCGGTCTGTTGCTTTTCGGAATCTGGCTCAGTCCGCATGTCGCCCAGCCGCGGCCATCCCCTGAGCTTATAAAAGTGATTGGGAACCCAAAGGGCTATGCGTTCCCTTCCATTTTGGGACTCATCTACGCGGCTACCTTCGGCTATATCGGCTTGCTGGCGGCCCGGCGATCGCGGGGCGCATCGGCAATCGTGATCCCAATCTTGGCGGCGGCTGCTCTGATTTTGGGCGGCTGCGCCCGGATCGTGCTCGGCGCGCACTGGCCGAGCGACGTCTGGACCTCATATCTCATGGGTCTTTTCTGGATTGGACTCCTGATGCCGTTATCAGCCCGCGACATGACCCCGCGGCGACGGGCAGCGCAGTATTAAGCCGTTGGCAGGGGCCGCGCCCGCCAACGGCGGGCGGCCTTAATACTGGGTGCAGGGCTCAGCCCTGCCAGGGGTCACCCCTGCCGTGCGGCGGTGATAAAGTGGTTCGCATGCCCACAGCGCTCGACAACTTCCATCCTGCCGTTCGCGCCTGGTTCGAGCGGCGCTTCAGCGCGCCCTCGCGCGCGCAGGAGCTTGGATGGCCCGTTATCGGCGTCGCCAACGACGCGCCCGGCTTCGACGTCCTGCTATGCGCGCCGACCGGCAGCGGCAAGACCCTGGCCGCCTTCATGTGGGCAATCAACGGCCTGGTCGTCGGCGCGGCGGGCGACCGGCTCCGCGATGAAGTCTCGGTGCTGTACGTTTCGCCGCTCAAGGCGCTGGCCAACGACATCCGGCTTAATCTCGAGGAGCCGCTCGACGGCGTGCGCGATGCCGGCGCCGAATCGGGCCTCGATCTTTCGCGTATCCGCGCCGGCCTTCGCACCGGCGACACCTCCGCGAGCGAGCGCACGGCGATGCTCCGGCGGCCGCCGCATATTCTGGTCACGACGCCCGAGTCGCTGTTCATCCTGCTGACTTCGCCCAGGTTCCGCGAGAAACTCGCCGCCGTCCGCCACGTGATCGTCGATGAACTGCACGCCCTGGCCGGCAACAAGCGCGGGGCGCATCTCGCGCTGACGCTCGAACGGCTCGAACGCTTCGTGACGAGTCGCGGGAATGCGCGGCCGAATCGAATCGGCCTGTCGGCGACGTTGAATCCGATCGAAAAGCTCGCGGGGTTTCTGGCCGGCTACGAGGTGGCGCGCGACAACTCACGCTCACCGCGGCCGATAAAAATAGTTCGCGCCGACGATCGCGTCCGCACGATGGATCTCCAGGTAATCGCGCCCGGCCCCGAGCTTGGACCGCTGGCCACGCATCCGCATTGGGAGGCGATGTACGACGAAGTCGCGCGCCTGATCGGCGAGCATCGCACGACGCTGGTTTTCACGCTGAGCCGCCGCTTTGCCGAGCGGGTGGCGCTCAATCTGCAGAAGCGGCTCGGCGCCGACGCCGTGATGGCGCATCATGGCAGCCTCGCGCGCGCCGAGCGCCTGCTCGCCGAGCAACGGCTCAAGCGCGGCGAGCTGAAGGCGATCGTCGCGACCGCGTCGCTCGAACTCGGCATCGACGTTGGCGCCGTCGAGCTCGTATGCCAGCTCGATTCGCCCAAATCGATTTCGGCGGCGATTCAACGCGTCGGCCGCTCGGGACACAGCCTCGGCGCGACTCCCAAGGGACGCTTCTTCGCGCTGACCACCGACGATTTGCTCGAATGCGGCGCGGCGGTGCGCGCGATTCGCCGCGGGCATCTCGACGAAGTGGAAATCCCGATGGGATGCGCCGATATCGCGGCGCAGCAAATCGTCGCAATCGCCGCCGAGGAAGAGGAAATCTCCGAAGCCGAGCTGCTGCGCGTGCTGCGCAGCGCCTACAACTTCGGCGATCTCGACGCCGGCAAGCTGCGCCATCTGCTGGAGCAGATGTCGGGCGAGTTGCCCGAGCGAATCATGGGCGCGTCGCCAAAGATTTTTTTCGATCGCGTCAACGGCCGCGTCCGCCCGCGCCGATCCGCCCGCCTGTCGGCCATCACCTCGGGCGGAACGATCCCCGAAGCCGGCAACTACGACGTCGTGATCGAGTCCGAGGGCCGAAAGGTCGGCGATGTCGAAGAGGACTTCGCACAGGAATCGTCGCGCGGCGACGTGTTCTCGCTCGGCTCGATGCCATGGCAGATTCAGCGCATCTCGCGCGGACGCCTGATGGTCGAGCCGGCGCCCGGGATGGCGCCGTCGCTGCCGTTCTGGCAGACCGAGGCGGGCGGCCGCTCCCAGGCGCTGTCGGCGGAGAATTGCGATCTTCGCCGCGAGATTTGGAGCCGTCTCGAACGCAACGAATCTGCCGCCGAATGGCTGACGCGGGAATGCGCGATGTCGGAGCGCGCGGCCACGCAAGCCGTCGACTACGTCCGCCGCGGCGTCGAGGCGCTCGGCGCGATCCCGGACGAAAAGACGGTAGTCGTCGAGCGCTTCTTCGACGGCGTAGGCGGCACGCAAATCGTCATTCACACGCCATTTGGAATCCGCCTCAATCGCGGACTGGGCCTGGCGATTCGAAAGCGCCTGTGCCAGTCGTTCGATTTCGAAATTCAGGCGTCGGCGATCGACGACGGCGTACTGCTCGCGCTGAATGCGCGGCACAGTTTTCCGCTCGACACTCTGTTCAGCATGCTGAAGGCGCGCAACGCGCGCGAGGTGCTGATCCAGGCGATCCTGGCTGCGCCGATGTTCGAAGTGCGCTTCCGCCACGTTGCCACGCGCGCGCTGGCGGTGATGCGCTCGTCGCGCGGCAAGAGGGTGCCCGCTTGGATTCAACGCCTCCGCTCGCAGGAACTTCTGTCGGCGATTTTCCCCGGCCAGCAAGCCTGCTTCGAGAACCGGCCGGCCACGATCGAACTTCCGGACCATTTTCTGATCGAGGAAACGATTCGCGAATGCCTGGAGGAGTCCACCGACCTGCCGCGCACAGTACGGATGCTCGAAGGTATCGAGAGCGGCGCGATTCGCACGGTCGCCGTCGATGCGATCGCGCCGTCGGTGTTTGCGCATCGGATACTGCTGGCGTGGGACTATTCATTTCTCGACGACGGCGAGCGCGCCAATCGCCGTTCGCGGACCGTGACGATGAATCGCGGCCTGGCCGAGGACGTGTTTCGCAAGGAAGACCTTTCCGAACTGCTCGCGGCGGAAGCGGTCGAAAGCGTCGTCGCCGAAGTGACGGGCCTCGCAGCCGGACGCAGGCCGCGCTCGCGCGACGAATTGTACGAATTGATTCGGGCGCACGGTTCGCTCACGCAAGCCGAGATCGAACAGCGCGCGGGCGCGGGCTGCCGCGCGATGATTGCGGAACTGGATGCGGAGCGGCGAATCGCACGGGTCAACTTAAGTAGCGAATCGCCGGAGCGAATCATTGCGAGCGAAGACAAGGGCATCTTCGCCGCCGCATATCCCACCGCATCGATTGACGGCGGCGCCCAGTCGGGCGACGAGGGCCTCGATGGCGACGGTGCGCGCGCCGAACTCGTGCGCCGCGCGATGAAGACTTGCGGACCGGCGACCGCCGGTGAAATCGCGGCGCGACTGCATATCAAGGAATCGGAAATCGAGCGGATGCTCGCGGCGCTGGAAGGGGCGGGCGGAATTTTTCGCGGTCATTTCACGCGCGCTGACGCGGTTCAGTGGTGCGACCGCTACAACCTGGAACGGATTCATCGGATGACGCTGGCGCGGGTGCGCGCTGAAATCGAGCCGTGCGCGGATCACGAGTACGCCGCGTTTCGGCTGCGATGGATGCGAGTCGGCGGCGCTGAACTGCCGGCCGATCAGAGCGGCGTCGCGGCGGTGCTCGAACAGTTGTCAGGAATCGCGGCGACGGCCGAGATTTGGGAGCACGCGATTCTCCCGGCGCGCTTCGCAGGCTATCGGCCCGAGATGCTCGACCTGGTCTGCATGAGCGGCCAGATGAAGTGGGTCGCGGTTGCCGAAGAAGCTGTCGAAGGCGCGCGTCGCGCGAGCACACCGTCGCGGGTCACATTCATCGCGCGCAAGGCCAGTCTGTTTATACCGCGAGAAGCGCCGGCGCCGGCGGACGCGAAGGAGCAGGCGGTGCTGGCGGCGCTGGGAGCCGCGGGCGCGCAGTACCTGGACGAGGTTGCGGAGCGCGCGAATATTTCGGAGCGCGACGCATTGTCCGCGCTATGGCGGATGGCGGCGGCGGGGCAGGTGAGCAACGACAACTTTGCGCCTTTAAGGATGTTTGCCGAAGATCGCGGCACCGAGCGCGTGCTCGAGCCGGTCGGGCGCCGCCCGACGACTCGTCACGACGCGGCGGTGCGCGCGCGGCTGAAGTCGAGCCTGGCGGGCCGCTGGTCGCTGGTACGCGCGGGCGAGCATCACGCCAGCGCGGAAGACGCGCGGGAGCTCGCGCTCAAATTGCTCGAGCGCCATGGAATTCTCGCCCGGGAGATGCTCGGCCTCGAATCGACGCATATCTCGTGGAGCGAGATCGCGCCGGCGCTGCGGCGGCTGGAATACAGCGGCGCGATTGCGCGCGGATGGTTCGTGAGATCGATTTCGGGGGAACAATATGCGCTGCCGGAGGCGGTCGAAATGCTGCGCGCGGCGCGGACTCTGATTCCGGCGCGAGAGAAACCGGTTGCGTTGAGCGCAATCGATCCCGCCAATCCGTACGGCGCCGTGGTGGCAGGATGCGGTATCGCGCGCGAGGCGGCCAACGTCGTGGTAATTCGGGCCGGCCGCGTGATTGCGGGATTGCAGGGACGCGCGCTGATCACGGCGGGCGAGGGCGCCGCCGACGACGAGAGTTTCAGCGCGGCGGTGGCGGCGATTCTGGCGCTGAAGCCGCGTATCACGATCGATTCAATCGACGGCGTGGCGGCGCTGCAATCGCCGCGGGTCGGCATTCTGGCCGCGATGCGATTCCATTCCGACGGACGATCGCTGGTCTTCGACGGATTGCATGGCCCGGTTCCGGCGGGCGCCTCGCGCCGCAGCGCCGGTCCCGGCTAGAGGGCGGTCGGGTTGCGCAATTTTACCAGTTGATTGGCGGCGGTCGCGGCGTATTCTGAACGCATAACAAATTGAATCGGATTGTCCGGCGCGCCGGATTTGGAGCGCGCGCCGGCTTTTACCATCGCTCCAGGAGGGCAAGGCTCGATCAATGGCTACTAACAGTTTCGGTGCTCGTTCGACGCTTTCGGTGGAAGGCAAAAGCTACACGATCTTCAAGCTCGAAGCGCTCGAGAAGCGCGGTTTCTCGCTGGCGCGGATGCCGTATTCGATCAAGGTGATGCTGGAAAACGTGCTGCGGCGCGAAGACGGCGCGGTGGTGACGACCGGGCAGATCGAGGCGCTGGCCAAATGGAACGGCAAGGGCGGAGAGCGGGAAATCTCGTTCATGCCGGCGCGGGTGCTGCTGCAGGATTTCACGGGCGTGCCGGTGGTTGCGGATCTGGCGGCGATGCGCGAGGCGATCAAGAAGCTCGGCGGCGATCCCGCCAAGATCAGTCCGCTGCAGCCGGTTGACCTGGTGATCGATCACTCGGTGCAGGTCGATGCTTTTGGCAGCGCCGATTCGTTCGCGGCCAACGCGCGGCTGGAATTCGAGCGCAACCGCGAGCGCTATCTTTTCCTGCGCTGGGGGCAGGGCGCATTCGACAACTTCCGCGTCGTTCCGCCCGACACTGGAATCGTTCACCAGGTGAATCTGGAATATCTCGCGCCGGTGGTTTTTTCGTC
>NZ_JBEKFG010000026.1:0-40043 GCF_050013435.1 Binatus sp. (SeqCode)
AGGAGGCCGGACGTTTCAATAGCGAGATCGTCAGCACCACGGTTAGCAAGCGCTTCGATGACAAGAAGACCAACGAGACCACGCACCAGCAGGTCACGCTCGAGCGCGACGAATGCAACCGCCCCGGCACCACTCTGGAAGGGCTGCTCTCGCTGCCGCCGGTAAGGGGTCCGGGACATTTCATCACCGCGGGCAACGCAAGCCAGCTCTCCGACGGCGCTTCGGTCTGCGTATTGATGGAACGCGCGCAGGCCGAGAAGCGCGGGCTGCATCCGCTCGGCATCTATCGCGGGATGGCGGTGGCGGGATGCGAACCCGACGAGATGGGTATCGGCCCGGTGTTCGCGGTGCCCAAGCTGCTGGAGCGCAACCACCTCAAGATGGACGACATCGGGCTGTGGGAACTCAACGAAGCGTTTGCGTGCCAGGTGATATATTGCCGCGACCGGCTGGGCATCCCGGACGAGCGGCTGAACGTCGACGGTGGCGCGGTCTCGATCGGTCATCCGTACGGGATGAGCGGATCGCGGATGACTGGGCATGCGCTCATCGAGGGCAAGCGGCGCGGAGTGAAGTACGTTGTGATCACGATGTGCGTCGGCGGCGGAATGGGCGCGGCCGGCCTGTTCGAAGTGGCATAAGGATCCAGGGGGGGATCGCCCCCCCCGATTTCTCATTTGTCGCGCCATTGCGACCTGGTGCCGCGAGCGCTGGCGCATCATTGGCGCCGGCACCGATCATCGCAACGAGCTTGCCGTCGGCCTGCTCCTTGGTGACATCTGCCGTGTGATCGAGCCTCGGGATGGCGATGCTTTCCGGCGGAGCGCTTTCGATCAATTCGTGCACAATTCGCGTAGCGGCACCGTCGGCCTGTGTATGATTTCCCTGTGCCGGCGGCGCACCTACAGTCCGTTTTGAATTGATGCGAGTTTGCATTTTGAAAGGTCCCGACACTGCCCAATCCGCATGCAACGCGATCTGACGCGCAAGCGGAAAATCCTGAAGCGTTGCGCGCCTTTCGATCGGACAATCTGGCGCCCCCGTGGCACCCGCCGCACCGGAGGCCGTACCACTGTTGGCGCGGAATTTGCTGTGTGTATCGTCGAGCAAGCGAAGCATCGGCATGCTTGACGAGGCCTATCGATGAAATCGAATCGAGAAATTGAACCACGTCCTGCGACCGCCTTCTTTGGCGCAAAGGTCGACGAGATCTCATTTATGCGACTGCATCAAATGGACCTGTTTGCTGCGCTGGGCACCCCCGTTCATGGAGGCGCCCTATTTTCCGCGAGGCAGGAAGCCGCAGGCCGCACCGGGCGGAAGACGGCCTCCGCAGCGGAGGAAATACGCCACCAGTTCGCGATCGAGAGCCTGGAAAAACCTGGGGCCTTGCGCCCACAGCCCTACCTATATACTTGCGTTCGCTGCAAATGGATTTTCAGGATCAATGATTCGCGTGGCTCGATCAAAGCCCTGGACGGGTTGGGCAGGCACTTACCCGAACCCGAAAATGCCAAACGCATAGTGACCTTCCACCGAGGACCGTGTCCCGCCTTTCGGGTGTTCGAGGATTTCGCCCCTGAGATTCAGCGCGAAAGCCGACTTCATAGCTATCTCTCGATACTTGTGGATGCCCTATACAGTCTCACTAAAGGTAGCCGTCGAGGCCATCGTCGCGCGGAACAAACGGCGGCTTCCTAGCAGTTGGTAAGTCTGAGGGGGCCGCGCGGTTAGCCTCGAGCGGCTCGCGGCTTTTTCTCTGTCGTAATCGGCTGCGTTTTCCTTAAGGAGAAAATGCGCCGGCCGGGTTTCGTAGTCAACGCATCATTGCAATTTGAAATGAGCTGAACATGGCGATTTGAAATGTCGCCGCCATGCGCTCAAAAAAATCGTTGGCCGGTATGATAGTTGGCGGCGGCACACTTGATGCTGACTTACAAGGCATGTCCGGTATCATCCCATCCAGATCGCGGTTGCGAGCCGACTCGATTGCTCAGCCGAACCTGAGACTGGTTGCGAGTGAGCAGGGAAATCGCGTCCAGGCGGCCGTTCGTGCTCCGGATGAACCACCAAAGACGGCGGTGATGGCTTGTCTAACTGCCCGCGATTCCGGCAATAGCGAACTGTTGCGCAAGGCTCAGGTCGCCGCGCGCGAACATGGCGGAGAGTTCTACGCGGCTTTCGTCGATTCGGCGCATACCCGATTTGGAAAGGCTCAGGTTCGTGCGCTAGTCGAGGAGGCCATCCTCGCCAGCTACTTCGGCGCGAAAATCGTATGGCTCGAATCGTCGGACATGGTCGGCGCGCTGCTACAGTTCGCGCGGCAATCTCACGTGGGCCGGATCTTCGTTACTCGAAACCGACCGGCTCCGTTCTCGCGACCATTTGGACGCACCGTTTATTCCGACCTGTTGATCCGTGGCGGGGGTTTCAGAATCGACGTTGTAGGGTTTGAACGCGGGAACTGACCATTGGCTGAGGGCCCGACTATGGATGAAGCGCACGAAGATCCGCGTCGTCCGATGCCGCGCCCTACAGACGATTTCGTACCCCTGCTCTAATCGAACGACCGTGTGATCCGACGATGGTGGGAGAAGGCGAAGCGCGCAGCCTTCAGTGACGCGACGATTCTTCTGCGTCGAACCACGACCTGGTTTCGGAAGTTGCGACGCGACCTTTCCGCGAGGATCTCTACTACCGACTTGGCGTGATCACTTTGCAGGTCCCCCTTGCGGAGCGTCCAGCCGATGTTCCGCCCATGGCGCTGCACATGCTTGCCGGCGCGACCGTCGCTAGCCATCGTCCGGGCCTACGTCTTTGTGCCGAAGCATCATCGGCACTGATGCGTTGTGGTTCAGCTGCGGGGTGGCAATCCGGGCTGACCCTGAATTGCAAGAAGGCCCACGTAGGCGGCGAGTTGGTGGACAATCACCAGCCTGTCGGTTGATTCGGGAGGAAGGCTCCGTTGTTTCACGGATTGTGTTTGACAAGGTCGCTGAATTTGGTCAGACTTTCTGAAAATTTCGTGAATTACCTTGTTGGGTAGGCTGCTGACCAGGGCGAACTGCTGATAGAAACGGCTTAGTGCTGGGTCTGCCACGTATAACTGCCTCGTTTCCGTAACGCGGCACGATGGCTAGGCCGTGACCGAGTGCCGAATCCAGGCAAGAGCAGAATTTTCTTTGAAACCTGCGGCGCTGAAAGAACTACCGGCGATTAACCTGCCGCACGGCGGAGAACTGTCGTTATGCACTTGAACGTCAGGGAAGTGTCGAAACTGTTGCAGGTCTCAGAGAAGAAAGTTTACGACTGGATCAAGCGCGGAGTCCTAAGAGCCGATCGCGTCAATGATCAGTACCGGTTGCATCGCAGCGATCTGCTGGAGCGGACGTCGTCGCGCGAAATAGACATCCCGGCGCAGATTTTCGAAGTTCCCTCTTCGGCCGGAATTTTTATGCCTCGACTGGCCGAGGCGCTGAACGCGGGTGGCATTTTCTATGGACTGCAGGGCGATGATAAGGCGGCAGTTCTAGGCGCCATCGTGAACAGTCTGGCGCTGCCGCCGAACACCGATCGAGAATCGCTCGCGCAACTCCTACTGGCGCGCGAGGCGCTTGGTTCAACCGCGATCGGCGAGGGCATCGCCATCCCTCACGTGCGCAGACCAATCCTGTTGAACAACTCCCGTCCGGCGATCTCGTTGTGCTTTCTCGAGAAGCCGGTTGATTTCGGCGCTTTCGACGGCCAGCCGGTCTTCGCTATTTTCCTGCTAATCAGCCCAACCGCCCGCATGCATCTTCATCTGCTGTCGCGTCTTTCATTCGCGTTGCACGACGCGCAGTTGAAGGCGGCCCTCGTGCACCGGGCGGCGCGCGACGAAATCCTTGCTGAGTTTGAGCGCGTGGAGCGCGCGATGAAGGAACCGCACGTCGAAGCCGAGGATCGCGGCTGAATCATGTCAGGGCTGCTGATAGCGCTACTGTCCTTTGGCGCCGGCGCGATGGGGGCGCTGGCCTTCGCAAATCGTGGACGAGCGGCGACGATCTGCGGTGCAGGAGGAATCCTGATCGGCTGCGTATGCGGAATCATTCCCGCTTTACGCGTAGTGCTTGGCGAACCGTCGCAGTCAATCCGGATGGCATGGGATGTGCCCTATGGCAGCCTTTTCCTGGAACTTGATCCGCTGTCGGGTTTCTTTCTGGTTCCGGTTTTTGTGCTGTGCGCACTAGCTGCGATTTATGGGGCTGACTATCTGGAAGCGTACCGTGGCAGGAAGACGCTCGCCGCGCCGTGGTTCTTTTTCAATCTGCTCGTCGCCAGCATGGTCGTCGTTATTCTCGCTCGCAACGGCGTCCTTTTCCTGATGGCGTGGGAGGTGATGGCGCTGTCCTCGTTCTTCCTGGTGACCTTCGAAGACGAAAAGGAAAGCACGCGCCAGGCCGGATGGATATACCTCGTCGCCAGTCATATCGGGACTGCCTTTCTGTTGGTGCTATTCATACTGCTCGGCAGAGCCAGCGGGTCTTTGGATTTTGATCGGTTCTCGGCATCTTCGGGCGCTGGACTTCTGTTCGTGCTGGCGCTGATCGGATTTGGAACCAAGGCGGGCTTTATCCCGCTCCACGTATGGCTTCCCGAAGCGCATCCAGCCGCGCCGAGTCACGTGTCGGCGGTGATGTCGGCCGTCATGATCAAGACCGGCATCTATGGCCTGGTTCGCGTCATGATGCTGCTGGGCGCACCTCAGGCGTGGTGGGGATGGGTACTGTGCGGGATCGGCCTATCTTCCGGGGTCATAGGTGTCCTGCTCGCGCTGGCGCAACATGACCTTAAGCGCCTGCTTGCCTACCACAGTGTCGAGAACATAGGCATCATCGCCCTGGGACTGGGTGTGGGAACACTGGGACTCTGCGCGGGACTCCCAGCCGTGGCGGTCATGGGTTTCGCGGGCGCCTTGCTGCATGTCCTGAACCATGCGCTTTTCAAGGGACTGCTCTTTCTGGCCGCTGGTAACGTTGTGCACAGCACTCGTAGCCGCGAGATCGACCACCTGGGAGGTCTGCTGCGGCGGATGCCACGCACCGGCGCGATCTTCCTGATCGGCGCCGCGGCGATTTCAGGTCTCCCGCCGCTAAACGGCTTCATCAGCGAGTTTCTAATCTATCTCGCGAGCTTCAAGGGAGCGGTGACGCTTGAGGGAGCCAACAGCGTGCCGATGCTAGCCACGATCGCGGGACTCGCGTTGATTGGAGGCTTGGCGGCGGCCTGCTTCACGAAGGCTTTCGGCATAGTTTTTCTAGGTGAACCGCGAAGCGAGCACGCCGAGCAAGCGCACGAGGTCGGGCTTGCCATGGTGATGCCCGGGGCCGTACTGGCGGGCGCATGCATATTGATCGGACTGCTCGGCGCAAGCGTAGTGTCCGCGATGGCTCCGCTGATTTCGGAAGTGACAGGACTGTCGGCGCCGATCGTCCGTGCAAGCCTCTCGAGCGCCGCACACTCCATCGCATTGGTGAGCATTACCGGCGGGGCCTTGGCCGGCCTAGCGACGCTGCTCGCGATAGGCCGCGCGATCGCACTTTCGAACAGATCGGTCTCCACAAATCTGACTTGGGACTGTGGCTACGCCGAACCGTCGCGGCGAATGCAGTATACCGCATCGTCGTTCGCTCAACCTTTAACCGACACCTTCGATCTGATGCTTCAAACACGCCGCCATGTGATCGCGCCGCAAGGCTTTTTTCCGAAGGAGGCCAGTCTTGCTACTGAGACTCCCGATCCATGCCAGGAATACATTTATCGCCCGCTTTTTAGCGCTATCGTCCGCGACCTCTTGCTGCTGCGGCCGTTGCAGCAAGGGCAGGTTCAGCTTTACATATTGTATATCGCCGTCACTCTCCTCCTGCTTCTGCTCTGGCAGCTCGCGTAACTCATGAGTCTGCGATCAACATTACCATTGCTGCTTGCGATGGTGCTCGCTCCCCTCATTCAGGGAGTTATCAATCGCACCAAGGCCGTCGCCGCTGGCCGCGTTGGTCAGCCACTCGTGCAGCCATATCGCGACCTGATAAAGCTGGTCCGAAAGGGCGCGGTATACAGCCGAACGACTACGTGGGTCTTCCGGATGGGACCGGTAGTTGGCCTTGCGGCCATGATCTGCGCCATGGCACTACTTCCTTTCGGAGCTTTCCCGGCGCTTGCGCCATTCGCGGGCGACCTCGTGATGGTCGCATATCTTTTGGCGCTGGCCCGGTTCTTCACGGTGCTAGCCGCGCTCGATACCGGTTCCAGCTTTGAAGCAATGGGCGCCAGCCGTGAGGTCACATTCTCAGCACTGGCAGAGCCAGCCCTTTTCCTGGGATTGGCTGCGCTGGCCCGGCAGACTGGAACTCTTTCGCTTACTCCCATGCTCGGATCGGTTTCCACCGCCATGTGGATGCGAGCCGCGCCGGCGCTGGGTCTAACTATTGCGGGTCTGGGCGTGGTTTTTCTTGCGGAGAATGCACGTATCCCGGTGGACGATCCTACAACCCATCTTGAGTTGACCATGATTCATGAAGTTATGGTGCTCGACCACAGCGGTCCTGATTTCGCGATGATCCAATACGCAGCGGCGCTCAAGATGTGGCTGCTTGGCGCAGTCATAATCGCGATAGCTGTGCCGTGGCATTCAGGCAATTCCTTGCTCGACGGCGGCTGCGCCATTGGCGGGATGTTCGCTCTGGCAGTGGTAGTCGGGATCATCGAATCGACGATGGCGCGTTTGCGGATGCTTCGCGTAACGCAACTGCTGATCGCTGCCGTCGTGCTGTCCGGTCTGGCTCTGGCGCTGGTCCAAAGATAAAGAGATGAACCAGTTAGTAAACGCAATTCTGGTCTTCCTGGTGCTAACCGGCTTTCTGCTTCTGGCATCAAGCCGGCTCGTCGCCTGTATCCGCGCCGTTGCAATGCAGGGAATACTGCTGGGTCTTTTGGCCATCGCCGCGCAGGATGGAAATCCATCCGTGTTTGGCGTATTGCTTCCGCTTGTCAGTGCCGTGGTCAAGGGCTTCATCCTGCCGTGGCTACTCATTCGAGCCATGCGCGACGCCGACACTGCCCGCGAGATCGAGCCGTTCATCGGCTACAACCTATCGGTGATTATCGGAGCGGTAGCACTGGGGGGTTCGATTTGGCTGGGGCAGCGCCTGCCCCTTCCCAACCAGCCTGCTTCGTTCCTGTTGGTGCCCGCGGCGTTTTTCACCTGCCTGGTGGGCTTTGTACTGCTAACCACCCGGCGCAAGGCAATTACCCAGGTGCTGGGTTACCTGACTCTGGAGAATGGCGTGTATGCATTCGGGGCCGCAGTTGCGCTGGAAATGCCCATCCTAGTCGAACTGGGCATTTTACTTGATGTGTTTGTAGGAGTGTTCGTGATGGGCATCGCGATGTTCCATATCAATCGCCAGTTCGATCATATCGACACGGGCGAGCTTGTAACTCTGTCCGATCGGGTCCGATGATCCTGCTAGTGATATTGATTCCGGCGCTGGCGGGTGCGGCGGCATTCTTTATCGGGTCAGATCCGCTCCGCCGCGGACTCCTTGTGTCCACTGCGATCGTGCAATTCGCAATGAGCGTGGGAAGCTGGCTGGCGCCGCCGACGCCCGCGCTTAACGGTTGGCTCGCTGAAGATGCGCTCGGCCGGTTGTTCATGACCCTCACCAGCGCACTCTTCCTGGCATCGAGCTTTTACGCAGTTGCGTACCTGCGCGAAGAACGCAGTCAGCCGCACTCGGATTTCGAGGAGGGATTTCTTTTTTCCAATGCACGCGAAGCGAGCTTCACGGGTTGCCTCCTTTTCTTTCTTGCCGCGATGACGCTGGTCACACTTAGCCAGCACCTGGGACTTCTTTGGGTGGCTGTCGAGGCAACAACCCTGGCCAGTGCTCCGCTGATCTACTTCCATCGGCATCACCGCTCGCTTGAGGCGACGTGGAAATATCTGCTGATTTGCTCGGTTGGGATCGCGTTGGCGCTGCTGGGGATTTTCTTCCTTGCGGTAGCTGCTACCAGTCCCGGGACCGGTACCGTCTCGCTGGTTCTGAAAGATCTGCTTTCTGACGCGCCGCACTTGAACCGTCTGTGGCTGAAGGCGGCGTTTGTGCTGATGCTGGTCGGCTACGGCACCAAGATGGGGCTTGCCCCGTTTCACACCTGGCTGCCCGACGCCCACAGTGAAGCGCCTTCAGTGGCGTCGGCGTTGCTTTCCGGCGCTCTGCTCAATTGTGCGTTTCTCGGGATTCTAAGAATCCACCAAATCTGTGTCGCGAGTGGCTTAGTTGATTTCAGCGAACGGTTGCTGCTCGTTCTAGGACTGCTCTCGATGGCGGTAGCGGCGATATTCATCACGGGTCAGGTTGACTACAAACGCATGCTTGCATACTCGAGCATCGAGCATATGGGCATCCTGGCGGTGGGCGTAGGATTGGGCGGCGCAGGGCTGTTCGGAGCGATGCTCCATGTGATCAATCATTCGCTGACCAAGGTGATGTTGTTCATGGTCGCTGGAAACCTGCTGGCGGTTTACCATACTAAGACTGTGAAAAACGTTTCGGGAGCTTTGCAGGTCTTGCCAGTATCCGGTTTGCTATGGGTGTTGGGCTTTCTTGCGATCACTGGCTCGCCGCCGTTCGGCCCGTTCCTGAGTGAATTCACCATCCTGAAAGCCGCGCTGGATCAGGGCCGGTCTTTCGTTGCGATTGCCTATCTGATTTTTCTGGCGATCATTGTGGCGGGAATGGCTACGCCCGTGCTTGCAATGGCACAAGGCACTCCAGACAGCAACGTCGTAGTCCCGGCGGGCCGCGGTGTTGCGCTGAGCGTGGTTCCGGCGGTACTAGGCGCTGCAATTCTGCTGATGGGTATTTACGTTCCGCCGGTCCTGAGTCGGACGCTTCACGAAGCCGCGCGCCTGCTAGGTGAGCATTGACCATGGCGCCAGGTCTTTCAAAGTTCCACAGCGGCGAACCGGTTCCGCTTCGCAGCGTTCCCGACCTGTCGATTGGAGAGTTCAGAACCGCGATTCTCTCCGCGGTGAACAGCACCCGCAGCCTGGCAGCACTGTTCGGGATGCCCGCCGGCGATCGCCACGTTCGACTGATCGCCGTCGTGGCCGACTCGGTGACGAATAGCCTCTCGATTCTCAGTACCAAGGTCGGCGAGTCATACCCATGCCTGACGCTCGAATGTCCACAAGCTCATTGGTTCGAGCGCGAAATCGCCGAGCAGTGGCAGGTTCATCCGGATGGGCATCCCTGGTTGAAGCCGATTCGATTTCACGCGCCCTACCGGACGGGTAACAGCTCATCGCCAGCACCAGTCGCGGGTGTGACCGATTTTTTCGCGATGGCCGGACCTGAGGTTCACGAAGTCGCGGTAGGCCCTGTGCATGCGGGAATCATCGAGCCGGGCCATTTCCGCTTCCAATGTCACGGTGAGGATGTCTTTCATCTTGAGATATCGCTTGGCTACCAGCATCGGGGGGTTGAACGGGCGCTTGTGGGAGGACCCGGCAAGCGAACGATCCATCTGATGGAAACGCTATGCGGTGATACCTCGATAGGACATGCGACCGCGTATTGCGAAGCAATCGAAGCCTTAGGCGGTACGGCGGTTTCAGCCCGGGCCCAAGTGCTGCGCGGGGTAGCGCTGGAGCTCGAGCGTCTTGCGAACCATACCGGCGACCTGGGCGCTCTCGCGGGAGATGTCGGGTATCTGCCGGCCGCGGCGTATTGCGGCCGAATTCGCGGAAACTTCCTCAACTTAACCGCGGAACTGTGCGGAAGTCGCTTCGGCCGGGGATTGATAAGACCCGGCGGGGTCGGATTCGATGTGGATAAGCCGCTCATCGCCAAGCTACAGGAGCGGTTGGCAGCGGCCTTGAAGGATGTCGAGGACGCGCTAGGGCTGCTATGGGACGCACCATCGGTGCAGGCGCGTTTCGAGCACACCGGGACGATAACACGAGAAACTTGCGAGGCGCTTGGGATAGTTGGTCCCGCGGCGCGCGCCTGCGGGATTGAGCGAGACATCAGACAGGATTTTCCCAGCGGCATCTTCAGATTCGCGCAGATACCTATATCCAAATGGCATAGCGGAGACGTCTTTGCGCGGGCCTGGTTGCGATGGCTTGAAATTCAGCGTTCGGGTGCATTCGTGAGAGAGCAGTTCGCCTCCATGCCCGACGGACCTATACTGTCGCCGGCCGGGACGCTACCAGCCGATCATCTGGTGGTTTCTTTTGTCGAGGGATGGCGCGGAGAGATTTGCCACGTCGCGATCACCGACGCAAATGGGCGCTTCGCACACTATAAGATAGTCGATCCGTCATTCCACAATTGGATGGGATTGGCGATGGCGATGCGCAATCAGCAAGTCTCCGATTTCCCTCTGTGCAACAAGAGCTTCAACCTTTCATATTGCGGTCACGATCTCTGAGGATAGCCAGTGCCTAGCTTGATACTCACTCGACTACGTCAGGGCAAATGCACGTTGCCATTTCCCGAGACCGAGCCGGTTCTACCCGAGCGATTCCGCGGCCTACCCGTCCTGGATCACGCACGATGCCCGTCGGGCTGCACGAGTTGCGTGGATGCTTGCCCGACAGATGCGATTACCAGTGGCGGAAATTTGCAAATCGATCTCGGCCGCTGTCTGTTCTGCCCCGAGTGCGCCAACGCTTGCCCCGAAGGAGCGATCCGTTTCACCTCGCAATATCAACTCGCGACCAGCAGTCGGAATGATTTGGTCTTGACCGAAGGAGAAACGCTGCGGCTGGCGGGCCGTCTGGCTGAACAGACCTATCGGGTCCTCGGCCGCTCTCTCAAACTCCGACAGGTCAGCGCCGGTGGGTGCAACGGATGCGAGTCGCACCTTAATTCTCTCAATACCGTGGTGTTCGACCTGGGCAGATTCGGCATTCAGTTTGTGGCGTCGCCACGCCATGCGGATGGGCTTCTGATAACGGGCACCGTCACTCAGAACATGCGACTGGCCCTGGAGAAGACCTACCAAGCCGTGCCCTATCCGAAGATTGTAATAGCAGTGGGCGCCTGTGCAATTTCAGGCGGCCCATTTCGCGATCATCCCGAGGTACTTAACGGCGCGGATAGCATCGTTCCGGTAGACCTTTACGTCCCTGGCTGTCCGCCACACCCTGTGACAATCCTTGACGGCCTCTTGCGCCTCATCGGGAGAATTAAAGAATCGCGAGCTACACCTTCCAGCTGACATAAGCGCGACACCGCGGCGACGGGCCGGGGCGTAGCACTCACGCTCGCGGCCACGGGACGGGATGGCCGGCGAAGGTCAGGACGCGCGCGAGATGCTCGGGGTTGAGGCCGTCGCAGATTTCGGCAACCCACAGGCAGAAATCGATCAGGTCCCGGTCGATCTGATCTTCGGGCGGACGCGGCTCGTAGCGGCTCCAGAAGCCATAGACCATCGCCATCGACGGGCGGCCGCGCCCCAGGTCCGCGAGTTCGAGCGCGTACAGATGTCCGCTCTTCGATCGCCAGTAAACCCTCCCCGCGCGCTTGCCCGCCGCACGCTCGAGCGACTCGGCCACTTCGGGCCGCGTGTCAAGTTCCTGCTCCCAGAGCAACGGGTCGGCGCGCAAGCCGGCCAGTTCGTCGGCGCTCGGCGTCACGAAGTTCATAGGCGAATCCCCACCGCGGAATCGAGAAACGGGATGATTGCGGCGACCAGGTCGGGTCCGCGGTCGTCCTGTAGAAAATGCGCGGCCCGCTCGAACAGGATCGGGCCCTGGGCGTGCGGCATCAGCTCCTTCAACCGATTCGCGTACTCGATCGGGAAGACGGCGTCCTCCGGCGCCCACAGCAGGATGGCCGGCGTCCGGGCCAGCTCGGGCAGCCGGCGCTGGATCATCGTCATGTCGGCCCATCCGCGGTCGCCCTCGCGAAGCGGGATCGTCCGCGGCCAGGTAAGCACGACGTGATCGGAATCGGGCTCGTCGAAGACGTGGTGATAGCCCCGCTGCTGCGCGTCCGACATCCCGCGCACGGTTATCGCCGACGGTCCCGCATGGGAGAGCACCTTGAAGCGCTTCATCAGGAGCTGGCCGATTAGCGGCGCATGCCAGGTCGTCCACGGGAGCGGCGACTGATGGAATTTGCCGACGTAATCGGTGAAAAGCCAGGTGTTCATCAGGACCAGCGCGGCGAGTCGATCGAGTCTTTGCAGAGCCGCCCCTACGCCCTGCGGGCCGCCCCAGTCCTGGCCGACGATCACGAAGCCGCGCAGATCGAGCTGGTCGATTAGCGAGACCAGGTCGGCGATATGATGCGCCAGGGTAAGCGCGGCGTCGACGCGCGGATGGTCGGAGTAGCCCGACCCGATCCAATCGGGAACAACTACGCGGTAGCCCGCCTTAACCAGCGGATCGACAAAGTCGCGATAAAGAAATCCCCACGTGGGATTTCCGTGCAGGAGCAGGACGGGCCGCGCGCCACGGCTCCCCTCGTCGACGTAGGCCATGTTGCGGCCGTTGACGCGCAGCGTTTTCTGCTCCCATGGGAAGAGCTCTCGAAGCCATGCGGGCTTTTGGTTCATGGCGGATGAAACCGGAATTTCCATTTCGAGTCTCAGATTTCAATCAACCCACAGCGTTCGGTTCCTTTGCCAAGGCCGCCGCGCGCTCGAAACACTCAGCCGCGGCGCGAAACGCACCCGCCGCGCGCGCGAACGTGTCGAAGGTCGCCAGTCCCCGCTCGCGCGCAAGCACGGCTGCGCCGGCTACGACTGTGGCTCGCACGTCGGGCGACACGTGCTGCGATTCGACCGCGAGCGCGAACGGCTTGTGCGTGCGCTGTGCGAAGCTGGCCAGCTTGTCGAGCAGGGGGATGCTTTCCTTGACGTCGATCGGACGCCTTGGACCGCTAAAATTCAGTCCCGGCCTGAACTCCATCACGATCGCGTCGATAGCCGGGTCCCGGTCCAGAATGTCGAGTACGCGATCAAGTTTGTCCGGACCTTCCGATGAGCGGGGTCCGATCGTCCACGCGGCGTCAAGCGGATTGCGGTAGCTGCCGCCGATCACCTGAAAGAAGCTCTTGAACTCGGCGTACGAAGCCTCTGACAAGGCCGGAACCTGGAGTCCTTGAGCCGCAAACGTGTCGCTGATCACCACCGACTGTCCGCCGGTCATCGCGACCAGCGCCATCCCGCGGCCGCGGACGGGGCGCGCGCGAGTCAGCAGCTCGATCGCGTCGAGCATCGGCTCGAGCCCCGACACTTCGACCGCGCCGCTCTGAAGCATCGCCGCGCGCCACACCGCCGCCGGGGTCGCGAGCGATCCGGTGTGCGAAAATGTCGCGCGGGCGCCCGAGTCCGTCACCCCGCCCTTCCAGACCAGCACCGGGACGCGCGCGGTGGCGCGCTTCAGGCTCTCGAAAAAGCGCCGGCCGTCGCGCACTCCCTCCACATAGATGCCGACCGCGCGGGTCGCGGCGTCGGAGGCCATCACGTCGAGGTAGTCCGCCGCCTCCAGCACCAGCGCATTGCCGATCGACGCCGCCATGGAAACCTTGATTGCGTGTCCCGGAGCCTGCATGCAGAAGCTGATTGCATGGGTTCCGCTCTGCGAGATGAAGCACACGTCGCCCGCTTCGCCCGCGAGCAGGTTGGCGGAATTGAGCAGCCCCAGTCCCGGGTTGCACAGGCCCATGCAGTTGGGGCCGACCAGCGCGATGTCCGAGCCCGAGGCGATTTTTTTCAGTTCCGCTTCGAGTTCAATTCCGATGGGATCGCCGGTTTCGGAAAAACCGGCGGTGAAGAATCCGATGCCTGCGACCCCGGCCGCGACGCATTGCGCAAGCGTCTGGGGCGCGATCTTTCGCGGAACGGATCCGATCGCGTAGTCGATCGGTTCCCCAATCTCCGACACGGTGCGGAAGTTGCTGATGCCCAGCGCCTCGATCGCGGCGCCCTCCTTTTCGTCGGGTTGCACCGAAAAGCGCTTGCCTTTGAAGTTTCCCAGCGCACGCAGCCACTGGAAATCGCGCGAGCCGCGATCGCCGAACACAACCGCGGTGCGCGGCTTGAGCGCGCGACGGAGGTTCTCCTGGCGGCGAGCTTGAAGTGCCGCCGCTGCTGGGGCCGGCAATTGCGCGCGCGCGGCGTCTTTGACCTCGTGCTCGAGCAGGATGCGGGCGTCGAGCACGCTAAGCCCCGACGCATAGGCGGCGATCGGGTTAAGGTCCATTTCCCTGATTTCCGTGTGGCGCGCGGCCAACTCGGATATCCGGACCAGCAATTCCACGATCGCTTCGCGGTCAATCGCGGCTCGGCCGCGCACGCCGTCAAGCAGCGCGGCGCCGCGCAGCTCCGCGAGCATCGCGCGCGCCTCGCGCTTATCGATCGGCGCGATCCGGACCGCGGTGTCCTTGAGCACTTCAACCAACACTCCGCCCAGACCAACCATCACCATCGGACCGAACTGGGGATCGCGCACTATGCCCGCGAGCAGTTCCAGTCCCGCCGCCGCCATGGCCTGCACCGCGACGCCTTCGAATCGCGCGTCGGGAGCCTTTTGCGAGAGATTTGCGCGAATGCGCGCGAAGGCCTCGCGCACTTCGGCCTTCGAAGCCAGCCCCAGCGCGACGCCGCCGATGTCGCTCTTGTGCGTGACATCGGGCGAAAGCACCTTGAGCACCACCGGGAAGCCGCGCCGCTCGGCGACGGCCGCGGCTTCGTCGGCGCTGCGGGCCGGCTCGGGCATCTGGGTTGCGATGCCGATCGCTTCGAGGATCCGCTTGGATTCGATTTCCGAAAGCGCACTGCGGCGTTCGGCCGCGGCGCGCGCGATAGTTTCATCGACAGTCTTTGCGTTCACAACTTCCGGCTTTTGAGCGAGATTTTGAGTTGATAAGAATCCGTGTAGCCTACCGACCTTTTGTATTAGTTGATTAGGTTAGTTCAGGTCGCATTTGCAAGCGCGATCGCATCAAACCGGACGACGAGGTTTGCGCGTTGGCCAGTGCGGCGAAGATTGTGTGGCGGATTATAGAAGGGGCGCGGCCCCTTCACCTACGCAGCGTGAATGACGGAACACGCTCCTGTGTCAGCAGTGAATGAAGGCCGAGCGCCAACTCACTGAGTGTCGGCGAGCGTCGTCAGCGCGGTGGCCGCGGGCTCGAGCCAGAATCGGATCTGATCGTAGACCGCGGGATGGTTGAGCAGCCGCAGGTGAGTCGTCATCCCCAAGTGGCTCTTGTTCGCGGCTCGAAACGAGACGTGCCTGGCCGGCTGCACGCCCCGACCCACGGCGCTCGGAAATCTCACCAGCATGTCTCCGAGAATGAAGCCGAGCGGCTCGATCGGGCTTTGCGTCACGGTTGCGGCAACGAAGTAGTGCGCCGCGGAGTCGAGAAACGGGATGTCATGGCGATTGTCCTCGAGCAGAGCGTTGGCATCTCGTCCCCGCCAATCCTCCTCGACCAGATAGCCGAAGCGCAGGTCTTTGATCCCGTCGCTGCGGCCGTTGACGATATTCGCGATCGGCCGCGTCAGGTCGGACACGTTCAAGGCCCATCCCATCAGGTTGCTGAGCTTCTCCAGCGGGGCTCCAAGATGCGGGGTGCCGAGGCAGAAGATATGCCGAACGGAACCGATCCAGCCGTTTCGACGTTGCTTGCCCTGATGGCACGCGCTTCTGGCGACCAACCCGCCCATACTGTGGCCGACAAGAACGATCTCGTCCACAGCGACGGGCCACGCGTTGACCAGCTCTTCCATTGTCTCGGCCAGCAGCGCGCCGTTTTCCGAAACGTGGAGACCGGAATTGTAGCGGAGATAGAGCGGCGTGTAGCCGCGGTCTTGTTCCAGAAGCGATCCGTAAGTCGTCTCGCGGTCGCCGTATGTTTCTTCCGCGAAAAACCGCCACGACTGTTCGTTGCACGAGAGACCATGGACGAACACGGCGAGCTTTCGGCCCGCGCCCGGGTATGTACGGCGGAGAGTCTCGGCGTCCAGGGCGAGGGTTCGACCCTCATGGCGAAACTCCATGCGGGTCCGCAAAGCGTTTCCACTGCGTTCCAGATGGTCGCCCATGAACCCGTTGAGCGCGCAGATGGCGAGATCCAGGGAGGCGGGCAGCGGCTCCTCTTCGGCCGGCGGTGTCTGTTCGAGCGGGATCAGCGCCCAGTCGGCCGCATCCCCGGCCAACTCCATCAGGCTGCGAAGACCCCAGTAGACACCACCCGCGATTGCGTCGTGAAGCATCCGAACCGCAGCCGCCGGAACACGGGTCACCGGGTCGAGTTCGAGCGCCTCGAAAGGACGCCGGGCGATCGCGGCATGAAATTCCTCAACGGTGGTTGTGCCGCCGTTGAGCGCGCTTACGAAGAGGTCCTTGAGCCCGCGGACTGCGTCGATATTTCGCATATGTCCTCCGGGCAACCATAGAGCCGGCGGCATCTCGCACGCAAGCCGCGCAGCCGCCCGCGGCGTTGGTCATGCGGGCGGGCTTCCTGCTAAAACCGCATCATCACGAGCGCGACCCGAGGAGGCGACGCGATGGCCACGCACGAACGGCTAAGCGCCCTGGACCGGACATTCCTCGACCTCGAATATACTGAAACGCCCATGCACGTTGCGGGCGTGATGCTTTTCGACGCCGCCCCGCTGCGGACTCCCGGCGGCGGAATCGATGTCCAAAAGATCCGGAGATACGTCGCCTCGCGATTGCATCTCATGCCCCGTTATCGACAGCGGATCGCGCGGATACCGTTCGAGAATCATCCGGTGTGGGTGGACGACGATCGCTTCAACCTTGAATATCACGTGCGGCACACCGCGCTGCCGCTGCCCGGCGGCGACGAGCAGCTCAAGCGATTGACGGGAAGAATCATCTCGCAGCAACTCGATCGCGGCAAACCGCTGTGGGAATTGTGGATCGTCGAGGGACTCGACGGCGATCGCTTCGCGATGATCACCAAGACCCATCACTGCATGATCGACGGAGTGGCCGCCGTCGATCTCGCAACTGTGCTGCTGAATCCGTCGCCGGACCCGACGATTCCCGACGCGCAGCCGTGGAAGCCGCAGTCCGCGCCGTCGCGCGGCGAGCTGGTGATGGAGGAAGCCCGGCGGCGACTGGCGACCCCGCTGGAAATCGGCAAAGCGGTCCTCGGCGCGATGCAAAATCCGGCCGAGACCGCGGAGAGCATCGGCGAGCAGATTTTCGCGGTAACCGAAACGCTCGGCGCGGGAATGTCTTCAGCTTCGGAGTCGCCGTTCAATCAGCCAATCGGGCCGCATCGGCGATTCGAATGGACCGCGATCGAGCTGGCGGACGTCAAGCGCGTGAAGAACGCTCTGGGCGGGACGGTAAACGATGTCGTGCTCGCCACGGTGGCGGGTGCGGTTGGATTGTTTCTGAGCGGCCGAGGACTTTCTCGCAAGGAAATTGCGCAACTCGATTTCCGCGCGATGGTTCCGGTGAGCGTGCGCGCGTCGTCGGAGCGAGGCACGCTGGGAAATCGAATCGCGTCATGGGCGCCCCGCCTTCCGATCGCCCAAGCCGATCCGCGCCGGCGCCTGGATGCGGTCCGCGAGGTCACCGCCGATCTCAAAGGGTCGCGGCAGGCGATGGGCGCAGAGGTGCTCGCGCGGGTCAGCGAGTGGACGGCGGCCACCCTGTTGTCGCTCGCGATGCGTCTGGCGGCGCGGGCGCGCCCGTTCAATTTGATCGTCACCAACGTGCCCGGACCGCAGATCCCGCTTTATATGATCGGCTCGCGGCTGTTGGCCGGTTATCCCATCGGGCCACTGTTTTTGGATCAATCGCTCAACATCGCGCTGCTCAGCTACGACGGCCGGTTGTATTGGGGATTCAATGGGGACTGGGATGTGCTGCCCGATCTTCGCGATCTGGTTGCGGCAATTCGCACCTCATTCGACGAATTGCTCCAGGCAGCCGAGACGGCGCCCGTTCAAACGCGCACCCACAGCCGCCGACCGCCGGCGAAGCATTCCTCAGGCGAGCGGAAACGCTAATCGATGCCGAACGGACGGCGGCCCTTTTCGCCAGCGTTCCTGATTAATCCTGGGGCCCTTGGGCGGTCTTCGGACCGTGGCACGCTGCGACCTCAGCTACTGTGGAGCCAAGGTCCGAGGCGATCTTCGCGTCACTGAAACCCGCCTGCTCCTGATTCTTCACTGCGTTGCAGTCTACGGGAGCGTTCGATGGGGAAAACATGCTGCATCCTGAAATTCCGCCGGCCAGGATGAGCATTCCGAAAGTGGCCGTAAGCAATAGTTTGCCGGGTACCCGCATGCGACGATTCCTCCCTATCGAGTTTTGCGCCACCTCAATTTATGCCCTCTACGCAGACGCAACTAATTGTCTAGTTTCTTGAGTAGCGCCTTGGCGTCCTTAAGATCAATCGGGCTGAAGCCTTCGGTGAAGACTGAGAAAAGCGATGCAGCGCCGGTCGCGCACTTTGGCGAGAATGTAAAATCGCGGTGATTGCGCCTGCGACGCCGGCGACGATCGCGCACGCAAAGCGCCGGGCGATGAAAAGATCCTTTTAACTTCGTTCATCTCGCCCTCAGGTGTCCGTGTCGCCAGGGCAGAGTATAGCAGCTGACCTATTTTCGATTCTCTCTGTCGAGAATCGAGCCGGCGCCCTTAGTGTATCGTCTGCAAAAAAGAGCGTTCGCCAGAACATCGCCTTTTCAGTGTCGTGTTTGCATGGAACGCATTGCCATCGAAAAGCAGGGCGTTTCCTCGCGGCATCCGCAAGGACGACATCCTGGTCGCTGATTAAAGGATCATTCGGTCATAAGCGTATGGGTACTCCGGAACGTTTGCCGTATCGAGCATTTCGGTTGCAGTTTCGGACCATGGATCCAGAACTGCAGAAGACCCGGACAGGTTAGGGATCTGTCCGGGATGCGCCTTAGCCCAGATGGCCCATATGCGATCGATTTCGGCATGGTGCATCCAAAACATTGGATCAGCGGGCGCAATCGGAACGTTGCTCATTGTTCCGTGGAACCACATGTGTACCAGGTTGTGTGCCCCGTAGGGCTTCGCTCCTTCAAGGGCGAGCGTGAACGAGTGGTAGTCCTGGTTAACCATCACAGTGGTTTGGATAGTCTGTGAGGTTGGCAGATTTGGCGCGTGCGGATCGGTACCGGGGGCGCGGGTTACTCGGATTGGTTTTCCATTGGCGTCCGTGATGCCGGAGGGTTTGAACGAGGTCATCCATGCCGGAATGGAATTGGCATCCATCCACCGCCAGTATGGAACAACAAAACCGGAGTCGAAGGCGCGCATAGCTTGCTCGAACTTGACCAGGTACAGGCGGTGCCAAGGAAGGAACCGGAGCGTGCCGGCAGGCATCCCCGGCATGGTGTGCATGTCATGGGTCATGTCGGCGTGGATGCGGACCAGCCGCGAGTAGATGCCATCGGCGATAGCCTTAGTAACGACATCCTTGAAAACTTGCTGTTCCCGAGGGGTAAGGGCGTCGGCGCTTTTGCGCAAGCTCGGAATAGGGACGAGCGACGGAGGCGGTGCCGCCGCGTTCATCAGCGGAACTGCCACCGTATTTCCGGAAAACAGGCGGGCGTTGGCGGGAAACTGTGCTCGAACGCGGCTTTGTCGGGGAACTCGCGTGGCGCTCGTCCGACCGGGTTTCTTTGCCATAGAGGCCTCCTAAGCCAGGATTAACAAATCGAGACCGGCCAAATTCCAGAAGGTGCTGAGCCGGTTACAATACACATCGCGGCGCCGGAATTGACGAACGCGGAGTAGATCGCGCCGATCACGCCGGGGGCCGCATCGGAGCGATCAATGCGGATCTCGAAGATGTTGACCGTGCCTGGATGTCCGAGCGTCTCGCTCAACCGGTTGCGGCGAAGCATAAGCGCGATCGCGGCGCGTCCGCTGAGCGCTTCGGCCCAGAGATTTGCCGGTGACATGACCCGTGAACTCGCTGAAACGCCGCTGAAACGGCATGCTTGGCGTTCTCAAGGAATGACGCAACGGCGTATCGAGCGGCACGACTCTATTCATGATTGGGCCGATTTGGTCAGCCGCCCAACAATTCGCTCGAGGCTCGGAATTTCGAGTGCTACTTGCATGGCCAGCCAAGATTGTCCCATTTCGTAATCGTCACACGCTGTCCCTGCATGCAGGTGTCGGTGTCGGCCAACGTTCCCTCGATCGCCAGCATCTCCCCCGGCTGAGCTTCTTTGAACTCGCCGAAGCTATACAGCGGTTTACCTTCTGGGCTCATCAGTATCATGCATCCAGGCGCAACCCCCCGTTTGACACAGCCCATCGCGCGTATTATCGCATTCTTCACCGGCTCTGCGCCGTTAGCTACGGCGACATTCCCCTGGAGCGCCGCATACGAAACTACGACGAGCAAGTACAGTAGCGTCTTCCTCATATTTCCCTCTTCGTTGAATCGTGCTGAGCAGTCTGCTTCTGCTCGAATGCGGTTGAGGCATCGCTTATGAAGCTCGAAGCAAAAGAGCGTTTCCATTAATTGATGCAGCGATGAATATCACCACGTGTCAACTGAATGTCAACTGCTGGCTGCGCCGCGGCGAACCGCCAACTCGTCAACGTGTTCGCCGTCTCCTTCGCGTATCCGGCTGCACCGTCACGCTCTTCTCAGAAGCTTGGCACGCGACTTAGCGTCCGTTACTCGCTGGTGCCCTCGCCAGGTCCGGAAATCCTTTCCGCGCGTCTAATGAGCCGGGTGGGTCGCCGAGTCGATCACCACCGTCAACTCGTTGAATTCCACAATACCGCCGCTCCTGCCGCCGATTCTGGCGATCTTGTACGTAACCATAGCGTCCGCTGCGTGTTCGGCTTTCAGTGCCAACGCAATTGCGTTTCGCAATGCTTCTGAGAAATCACCGTTTGCCGATGTGCCTGTGAACTCCATGTTCAGTTGCCTCCCTGAATACGTTGACTGAATTTCGCCTCGTCACTGCCGCTTTTCGTGCTCGTATATAGCGATGAAGTCTTCTGAAGGGCCTTTATCGCTCAGTCATCAAAACCGGACAGCGGCTATGGCAGTTGGTTCGCAACTGCTGTCAGGCAGGACGCTGCTACGTGACGTCTCAATCCCGGCTTCGCCTATTTCGCAAAGGCTTCGATAACCAGAACTATTGAGTATTGTTCATTCCGGCAGAATACCCTCCCAAAAAATTGTTCCGAAATGATCAAGCAGGTCGGGCGGCAAGAACTCACCCCGCAAGCGAACTCAGCCGACACCGCCGGTTCCGATAGCGTTGGCCGTCAGTTTGTTTTGACACTCGGCGGGTTCTTGAGGCATGCGTTGAATTCGGAACCCATGGTCCAGCCGCATTTGCCGTCGGTTTGTACTTCGCATCGAGCGAACTTGTAACATGCGTACTCAGGTCTCCACTCGCAAATAGAAATTATGTCTTTATCCGAGCATAGTTCACCGTTGCATCCAGTGACCCTGCATCCTGCCGGACTGGGTTGGTTGCCTCCTGTGGCCTGCGCTACGACAACCGCACCTTCCGGAGTCGTCGCATTGCTTGCGGACTTTCCCGGATTGACCCCCCACGCACGGGCGAGGGGCAAGCTCTGAAAGAAAATTGCGAGTGCGAAGACCAGAGCAAACCCGGAAAGCGCACGCCTACCCACCAAGACCGATGACGACGATTTCATAGCATCTTCTCCTTCCTCGAAGATCCTTGCGCGATTTCCGGCCATGGGCGGGTGCCGCGCCGTTGCGCCGTGCCAGAAGCATTGAGAGCAGCTTGACCAATGGTGTCGCTGGGCGGTCTGACCCCACGCAGAATCGAGTTAAGCGAGCATTCATCTAAAAAGGGTTCCCCGACCAGTACAACTCGTACTATGTCAAATACTGAGCGTCAACTGCTTGTCAACCGCCATATGGTGTCAACCGGTTGACAGAGGAACGGAGAGAACAGCTCGCATCGGACTGCCTCATGCTCGGGGTAGTCTTGCGAAATGATAGCTCAATCGCGATAGTTTGCGGTCTCGAGCTCGGGTTTCTGCTATAACTGGAGGCATCACAGCACCAACGCCACCAATCGGAGGCTTCTATGAATGATGACTCCGCAGAATCGCGCGAAGCGCACGCCTTGAGCCTCGGCGTCGTTAAGATCAATCGGGCTGAAGCCTTCGGTGAAGCGACGATGCGCCTGCTAGCTCCCGGTGATTAGCCCCGCGGATTTCCGGGCCTGCAATGCGGATGCGTCGCCGGTCAGCGCGACCGTCGAGGCCTCGCGAGCCGTCGCGCACGACGCGGGGCGCGCTTGACGCACGTCTATCACGAAACCTCGTTTATCTTATAAAATCGGCCAAATGATCGAATCTATGTATTGGGGAAGCTAATGGCAGACAGTAATTCCAAATATCGCCTGGGCACGCTCGCGCTTCACGCCGGACAAGAGAAGGATCCCACCACCAACGCACGGGCCGTGCCGATTTACGCGACCTCGTCGTATTTGTTCAACGACACGGAACACGCATCGAACCTGTTCGCGCTCAAAGAGTTCGGGAACATCTACTCGCGGTTGATGAACCCGACCAACGACGTCCTCGAAAAGCGCCTGGCTGCGCTCGACGGTGGCGCCGCGGGGCTGGCGTTTGCCAGCGGCCAGGCGGCAATCACTGCGTCCCTGCTGACGATCGTGCATGCGGGGCAAAACTTCATCTCCGCCAACAGTCTATACGGCGGGACGTGGACGCTGTTCACCCAGACGTTCAAGCAGCTCGGCATTGAGGTCCGGTTCTTCGATCCCAAGCGGCCCGAGGAAATCAGCAAGCTGGTGGACAAAAACACCCGTGCGGTGTACCTCGAGACGCCCGGCAACCCGAAGAACGACGTGCCGGACTATCGCAAGATCACCGATCTGGCGCACCACCACGGTCTGCCCACGATCATCGACAACACGGCGCTCACTGCGGCCCTGTTCCGTCCGATCGAGCACGGCTTCGACATCGTCGTGTATTCGACGACGAAGTTCATCGCCGGCCATGGCGTCCACATTGGCGGCGCGATTGTCGACAGCGCCAAGTTTCCGTGGGCCAAAGAGCCACAGAAGTGGCCGGAATTCTGCGCGCCCAGCCCCTCGTACCACGGGATGGTGTTCGAGGAGGCGCTGCGGCCCATCGGCAATATCGCCTACATCCTGCACATCCGCACCCACTGGCTGCGCGACACTGGCGCCTGCCAGAGCCCGTTTGGATCCTTCCTGACCCTGCTGGGGCTGGAGACGCTGCACCTGCGGCTGCGGCGGCACTCCGAAAACGCGCTGGCGGTGGCGAAGTTTCTGGAGACGCATCCTGCCGTGGAATGGGTGAATTATCCGGGCCTGCCCAGCCATCCTGACTATGCCAACGCGAAGAAGTACCTGCCCGACGGCCAGGGCGCGATCGTCGGCTTCGGCATCAAGGGCGGCAAACCGGCCGGCGTCAAACTGATCAACGGGGTCAAACTGTTCAGCCATCTGGCGAATATCGGCGATGCGAAATCGTTGATCATCCATCCGGCAACGACCACGCACTCGCAGCTCACGGCTGAAGAACAGGTCCAGACCGGCGTGACGCCCGAGTACGTTCGCCTGTCAGTGGGGATCGAGGACATCGCGGACATCACCGCGGACCTCGATCAGGCGCTGAAAGGATCGCAACGGTAAACGAGCCAGTGGATAGAAATGCCACGCAGCCGCTCGCCCATCAGCCCAAGCCAGGGCAGGGCGATTTCGATAGCAGCGATGCGGTCCGTTCCGCAGCGCCGCTGCGGCATGCCAGGCAGGTTGCCTTCGACACTGCGCTCAAACTGGAACTCGGCGGCGAACTGCCGTCGGTCACCGTTACTTACGAGACCTGGGGGAATCTGAACGAGGCGGGCGACAACGCCGTCCTGATCTGCCACGCCATCAGCGGCGACTCGCACGTGGCCCGGCACGACGACGCGGATTCTCCCGGATGGTGGGATATCGTCGTGGGCCCGGGCCGGTTCATCGATACCGACCGCTACTACGTCATCTGCGCCAACATCCTGGGCGGATGCCGCGGCACTACCGGCCCCAACAGCATCGACCCGCACACCGGCCATCCGTATGCGGCGGACTTTCCCACCGTGACCATTGCCGACACCGTCGAGGTGCAGCGGCGGCTCGTCGACCACCTCGGCGTGGGCAGGCTGCTGGCGGTGATCGGCGGCTCGATGGGCGGTCATCAGGCGATCACCTGGGCAACCCGCTATCCCCAGCGGGTGCGTGGATGCGTGGCGCTGGCGACCGCGCCGCGGCTGACCAGCCAGGCGCTGGCGTTCGACGTGGTCGCACGCAATGCGATCATGCACGACCCGCACTATCACGGCGGGCGATACTACGGAGAGCAGGGGCCGGCGGTGGGCCTGGCGCTGGCGCGGATGCTCGGGCACATCACGTACCTGTCGCGCGAATCGATGACCGCGAAATTCGGCCCCAGCCGCCTGCGTCCGCGGAAGGTCGCCACGGCGTTTGAAAAGAAGTTTTCGGTCGGCGCTTACCTGGGTTACCAGGGCGACAGATTTGTCGAGCGGTTTGACGCGAACAGCTACGTCACGCTGTCGATGATGATGGACATGTTTGACGTGGGCGATACGCCCGCGGCGCTGCAGGCGGCGCTCGCGCCATCGCAGTGCCAGTGGCTGGTGATAAGTTTCAGCAGCGATTGGCTGTTCCCGCCCGAAGAGGGCCGCGAGATCGCCGACGCCCTGCTGGCGCTGGACAAGCCCGTGTCGTATTGCGAGGTTACCAGCTCCAGCGGCCACGACGCATTCCTGCTCGGCGACAGTGTCGAGACTTACGGCGGGATGATCCGTGGCTTCTTTGCCAATCTATCCGCGACGCCGAAGGTCGTCGAACGTAGCCAGGCGCCGGCGCCAACGCCGTCATCGGGCACATTTTTTCAGGGCGACCGCGTGGATCTGCGAATCCTGATGGATCAGATTCCGCTCGACAGCAGCGTGCTGGACTTGGGATGCGGCAGCGGCCAACTGATGTCCGAACTCGTCGCCAGGGGCCACTCCCGCGTCGTGGGCGTGGAGGTGGACGAAAAGGCCGTCCTCGCCTGCGTACGGCGCGGACTGAACGTCATCCATGCCGACCTCAACCGCGGATTGACGGGCTTTCGCGATCGGCATTTCGACGTGGTCGTGCTCTCGCAGGCCTTGCAGTGCATCGAAGACACCAAAGGCATCCTGCGCGAGATCACCCGCGTCGGCGGGCTTGGCATCGTCAGCTTTCCGAATTTCGCGTATCGCAAGATGCGGGAGATGTATTACGAACTGGGCCGCTCACCCAAGCTGGCGGGGCTTTACGGCTACGAATGGTACGACACCCCGAATCGTCGATTCGCTTCGATCGTCGATGTTCGTGAGCTCTGCCATGCAATCGGCGTTCGGGTGCTGCGCGAGATCTGCCTGAACAGCGAATCGGGCCAGGAAGTCCACGACGACCCGAACCTCAACGCCGACATCGCAATGTTCTTCATCAGCGCCTGAAACGCCGCGATGGCGCCCGTTCAGATCCCGGCGCCTTTATCGAACTCCTCGCTGCGCACCTGCGCCTGCGTGATGTTGCTGCCGGGCGGCACGCTGCGCGTGAGCCAGACGTTGCCGCCGATCGTCGAGCCGCGGCCGATGGTGACCCGGCCGAGGATCGTCGCGCCGGCATAGATCACGACGTCGTCTTCCACGATGGGATGCCTGGGGATGCCTTTGATCAGCGTGCCGTCTCCGCCAACCGGAAAGCTCTTCGCCCCCAGCGTGACGGCCTGATACAAGCGCACCCGCCGGCCGATGATTGCCGTCTCTCCGATGACCACGCCGGTGCCGTGGTCGATGAAAAAACTCGCGCCGATCTTCGCCCCCGGGTGGATATCGATGCCGGTTGCCGAATGCGCAAGCTCCGCGATGATGCGGGCGAGCAGCGGGACACCGAGCAGAGAGAGTTGGTGAGCGAGGCGATGATGGGTGATGGCCCAGATGCCGGGGTAGCAGACCCGTACCTCTTCGACGCTCTTGGCCGCGGGGTCGCCCTGGTAGGCAGCCAAAATATCGTTTTCGAGCAAGGCACGCACCTCCGGCAGACGTGCGGCAAACTCGCGGGTTATCCGGGTTGCCTGTTGTGCTTGATCGCGACTGGTCTGGTCCGGTTGCCGGGCAGCAAATTGCAGTTCCAGGCGCACCTGGTTGACCAGCGAACGCAGCGTCGCATCGAGGGTTTGCCCGACAAAGTAATCGATACCCTCGTCGGTAAGGTCCGGCAGAACGAAGTGCGTGGGGAAAAGCGCCGCGAACAGCCCGTCGACGATGCGTGCCACCGCCTTCCTCGACGGCAGCGGGGCGGCTTGCTCGTGTTTGTCTCCCGCTTGCGATCCGGCGCGCGAGGCGCGCAGCTCGGCGACGATCCTGTCGAGCTTCCAATCCGAGCCTGCAATCCCGCCGCTACCGTCTTCCTCATCTCGCGGTTTCAATTTCCCGCTCCATCAGCTATCGAAGAGACCCTCGAACAGGGTGGTACTCAGGTACCGCTCGCCGGAGTCGGGCAGTATGACGACGATCGTCTTGCCCGCGTTTTGCGGGCGCTTGGCGATCCGCGCGGCTACCGCCACGGCGGCCCCGCTCGAAATACCCGAGATTATCCCCTCCTCGCGTGCCAGGCGCAGCGCGTAATGGATGGACTCCTCGTTGGTAGCCGGTTCGATTTCGTCAACCAGCGAGAGATCCAGGATTTCCGGCACGAATCCGGCGCCGAGACCTTGAATCTTATGCGCCGAGGGCTTGAGCGGCTCGCCCGCTCGAAACTGCCTGAGCACGGGACTCGCGGCCGGCTCGACCGCGACCGAAATAATCGGCTTTCCTTTGGTGCGCTTGATGTAGCGCGAGACTCCGGTGATAGTGCCGCCGGTGCCCACGCCTGACACAAAAATATCAACGGCGCCTTCGGTGTCGTCCCATATTTCCGGTCCGGTCGTCTTCTCGTGAATCGCGGGATTCGCGGGGTTCTTGAACTGCTGCATAAGCACGTAGCGATCAGGTGCCGACGCCTTGATTTCCTCGGTCTTGGCGATCGCTCCGTTCATGCCCTTGGCCCCCTCCGTGAGCACCAGCTTCGCGCCGTACGCGATCAGCAATTTGCGGCGCTCGATACTCATCGTGTCCGGCATGGTTAAAGTCAGCGGGAGATTACGGGCCGCGGCGACGAAGGCAAGCGCGATCCCCGTGTTCCCGCTGGTCGCCTCGACGAGTTCCTTGCCGGGGCCCAGCAGGCCACGACGTTCGGCATCCCAAACCATCGCGGCGCCGATTCGGCATTTGACGGAATAGGCGGGGTTGCGCCCCTCAATCTTCGCAAGCACCGTAGCCGGGGCCCCATCGATGACACGGTTGAGCCGTACCAGCGGTGTATGCCCGATAGATTTTGAATTGTCCTCGTACCAATGGGGCATGGGGTTCTCCTTCACAGTCTGTGGCGCGCTCCGGTGCGGCGCCATCCAATACATTTACACCTAACATTTACACTTAAACAAATTTGACACAAAAACTAATAGTTATACGGCTGGCGGAGCTGACTCAAGCTGGTCCAGCTAGGTAATCTTTCCCGCTTACTAGGTACTTTTCCCTTGCGATCCGGGTGATTTTCCGATTCACCTTCCCGCTCCTTTGCTTCAGCGTAGATAGCAGTTGGCGCGCATAGCTCGCAGAGAAAATTCGCTGCGTAGCGAAGCCAGCCAGGAATCGGAAAGAAGCAGTTGTCGAATCTGTCAAATAATCGTCACGCGAGCATTGCAACCGTCGAGCCGGCTGCGAGCGAAGGAATCCGCTCGAGAATGCAGGCGGTTCAATGGGAGCAGGGGCTGCACATGGAGGCGCTAGCCAATCTTGCGCACGAGCTTCGCTCGCCGCTGCAGGCGATCCTCGGCTATCTCGACATCCTGCGCGACGAGTTGAGCGAAGAAATCGGCGCCCGCCACCAGCAAATTATCGAGCGCATGAATGCCAACGCGCACGATCTGGCGCAAACGGTCGAAAACGTGATGGACTTTTCGGTCGCGGACGCGATGGCTGAGGCGGCAGGCGAAGAGGAAATCCGCCTCCAGGATCTGATTGGAGAACTGGCTCCGGCGCTCGAGGCTGCCAACGATTCCAAGCGCCTGGAAATCAGATTCGAACTCGAAACCGCGCCCACGGTTTTTCGCTCGCGGCGACGGCCAATCAAGTCGATACTGCTCAACCTCGCGATCAACGCGATCAAGTTTACCGATCGAGGCAGCGTGACCATCGGGGTTCACCGGGCGGTAACCTCCCAACTCGGCTCCGCAGTTGAGCTGGAAGTCCGCGACACCGGACCTGGTATCGAAGCCGCGATGCTCGCGCAGGCATTCGAACGCTGCGCTCAGCTTTCGCACTCGAGTATCCGCAGTCACCGCGGAATGGGCCTGGGTCTCGCCGTTGTTCAGCGCAATGTGGAAGTGCTCGGCGCAAAGATTATCGTCAAGGCCGCGCTTCCGCAGGGCACCGTGTTTATCGTCATCATCCCCATCGCGGACCCAATTGCCGACGCTCCTCGTTCAATCCGCACGTAAGTTACCGCCCTTCGACGGTCAGTCGTTTGTCTCCCCAAAGCCCTTCCTAACAGGGACGAAGTCCCGCATCTTTGCTTTTTCTTACTACGAATGTGCAGGGGTTACCGGTGGCCGTGCAGGGCTGAGCCCTGCACCCGGTATTAAGGCCGCCCTCCGTTGTCGCGCGCGGCCCCTGCCAACGGCTTAATACTGCGCTGCCATCGCCACGGCTAGGGCTCAGCCCCGCCCATCGCGTAGTCGCGAAAAGATGCGCTGCGCAGATTTTCGCGTCTTCTCACTGCGGTGCAGGGGTCACCCCTGCCCAAGGAAGTGTGAAACCCAGGCGGGTTTCACTATAATCAAGTTCCCCGTTCGTATGCCGTGCGCGCGAGGCGTGCTTAGCGGTAGTGACGCATCAGGCCGACCACGACGCCGCGAATCGCCAGCTCGCTCTCGCCGACCATGATCGGTTGCATCGCGGAGTTGGCCGGCTGCAGCCGGATCTGTCCGCCCGACTCGCGGTAGAACTTCTTGACCGTCGCCTCGTTGCCGATCAGTGCGACCACCGTCTCGCCGTTGTCGGCGCTGTCGCGGCCTTCGACGATTATGTAATCGCCGTCGCGGATGCCGTCTTCGATCATCGAGTCGCCCTTCACCCGCAGACAAAATGTATTGTCGCGCCGGATGAACTCGTCGGGCACGCTGATGGTTTCGTTGTTCTCGACCGCCTCGATCGGCGCGCCCGCCGCAACGGTGCCGAGCAATCGGATCGCCTTGGCCGTTTCATGCTTCTCCGACGCCGCGACCTCGAGCGCCCGGCTGTGATTGTGCTGGCGCGTGATAAACCCCTTCTGCTCGAGGTTGTGCAGATGCTTGTGCACGGTGGCGAGCGATGACAAGCCGAAGTATTGCCCAACTTCGGCCAGCGTGGGTGCGTAGCCGTGTTCCCTGATATAGTCGTTCAGGTAGTCGATTAGCTGCTTCTGCCGCTTGGTCAGCGTCGCCATTGGGTCTTCTCCCCATTCGCCTGTGCGATGGCAAATGATGGCGAAAATCAGGCGAAGATGCAAGCGCGGAAGGCTCAACGATGCAGGGGCGGTTTCGCCGTCTCGGCGCAGCGCATAATCTCAATTACGACCTGAATCCGATGGCGAAACTGCGAATCCAATTCGAAAACGGCGAACCCGAAAAAGTAATCGAGTTCGACCCCGCCAAGGCGCCGTTCCATCACGACGGCAAGCCGGGCTCGATACTCGACGTGATGCTGGGTCACGGCGTCCATCTAGAGCACGCATGCGGCGGCAATTGCGCGTGCACGACCTGCCACGTGATCGTGCTGGATGGATTCAACAAGCTTGGCGAATCCAGCGAGCAGGAAGAAGATCTGCTCGACAAGGCGCCGGGGCTCACTCCGACTTCGCGGCTGGGATGCCAGGCCGTCATCGAGGATCCCGACGCGGAAATCGTCGTTGTAATCCCGCGCTACACGATTAACCAGGTCAGCGAGGCGGCCGAGGAATGACGGCCGACCCACCTCCAGCCGCTGGCATGCGCGCGGCGCTCAATGCCCGCGTCGAGAGGATTTTCGATCACGCGTCTGACACCCGCTCGCTTTTTCTCTCGCTCACCAGCGGCAAGCATCTGCGATTTATCCCCGGCCAGTTCATCTCGATAACGATTCCGCTCGGCGACGAAACCCGCTCGCGTCCCTACTCGATCGCGTCGGATCCCGAAGACCGCGGCCCATTCGAGATTTGCTTCAATCGCGTCGCGGGCGGGCGCGGCGTCGGATGGATGTTCGAGCGGCGGGTGGGAGACACGATCGATTTCAGCGGGCCGTTAGGCGCCTTCACGATCGAGCGCGCGCCAGCGGTGGAAGCCGGCTTTATCGCGGAGGGAACGGCGATCGCGCCGATTCGCCCGATGCTGAAACGGGCGCTCGCTTCATCGTCGCGCGAAGCTGCGCCGCCGAAGATCCATTTGATTTACGCGGCGCCGGATCGCGAGCACATCCTGTACGCCGCCGAACTCGACGAATTGGCGCGGACGGCGGCGAATTTTTCGTACGAGACCGTGATCGCGCCTCCCGAAAAAATCTACGACCGTCTGTTCGAGTTGGCGCAAGCGCGATGGGTTATTGGCGACGCCGATCGCACGCGCCAGTTCTATATCTGTGGCGTCGGCAAGGGCGTGATTCGATTGCGCGACCTGCTCCGTGGGGCAGGCTACGAGCGCCGCGCCGTGCGCTACGAGCAGTGGTGATGCAGGGCTGAGCCCTGCACCCACCGTTAAGGCCGCCCGCCGTTGGCGGGCGCGGCGATTGCTTCGGGCGCGCGGAGCCCTGTTAGAAGGGTGAGGGGGGAGCCGAAGTTTTCAACATCCCGCTAGGGCGCGAACTTGGAGAGCATACTGACCGGACCGGGGGGCCCGTCGATTCTCACGCCGCGCGCGATCGTCCCCTCGCGCTCGAGTCGGCGCGCCGCAGCTTCGACCAGCGCCGGATCGATTCCCAGGATTCGCGCGATCGCGCGCTCACTGCCGAATGCCGCGGTCTCGAAATATCTGGCGACGATCGCGTACGCCGCCTGCATCCGCGTGAGCGTCCGGGCCTCGGCAATCGCGTCAGGCCATCGATGCCCCATCGTGTCCCACACGTAGCTGAACGGATCGGCGCGCTCGTCCACTTTGAGCGCGAGAAATTTTTCCTGCAGCTCCGCCATCGCACGGTCGAACACCGCGCGGCGCGACGGTTGCGCGTAGCCGCTCGAGAGCTTCAGCACGCGAGTCTCGGCCGCGCCGCGCCTGGAGAGAGTGTCCATCACCAGTTTGCCGCAATGCGACAGTCCGCCGCGTTCGTAAAGCTTGCGATAGCCGCCCGGCTCGACGCGAAGCTTGAGAAACGCGCCCAGCATCTCGCGCGCGATGAAGCTGGGGCGTCGCGCGATCACTTTGCCGTAATACACCGCGCGGCGCTGCGGCAACGCGTCCTTTATCCGCCACGTCATCCCGATCGCGTAGTCGTGCTGGATGTGCTCTGGCAGTGCGGGTTCACGCGTTCCCGCGATCGCCTCGCGCAGGCACGGCACACCCATACCGGCCGTGAATCCGGTGCAAAATCCGACCTCGTCGATGAATTTGAGCGCGCTCTTCTCGCCGGTCACGCGCCGCGATACGACCCGCCTGAAGTGAAAGTCGCGATGGCGCTCGAGCGCGTCGAGAATCCCCGGATTATCAACCCCGGCGGGATCGATCATCCCGAAATTCGCTCGACGCAATCCGCAAGGATCCGCCGGTAGTTGGTCTTCACCGCCAGACCGCGCGTGATTCCCTCCAGCCCGATCAGCGCGCGAATCAGAAACACGCTGTGCGGCGGCGATTGGTAGAGCCGATTCTGCAGCGCAAGCTCACCGACCTTGGCCGCCTTGCCGACCGTATCGTATTCGAGAGGATCGACGGCGCGATCCACCATCATCGGCTCGAACAGGAGGTGGATGATTCTGACCATCGGCGCCGGATCCTGATCGCGACCGAGGTAACCCAGCTTGACCATCGCCGCCCCCAGCGATTTGTCGTCGCCGCTCAGAATCGCGCGCGCGACTTGCAGGTGCGCCTTGCGCACCGGTTCCGGGAAGCGCCGAATCGAGCCGAAGTCGAGCACGCCCAGGCGCGGATGGTGGCTCACCAGGTAGTTGCCCGGATGAAAATCCGTGTGCAGCATCCCGAATTCCAGAATCTGCCGCCACGCGAACTCGTGAATCTTTCTCGCGACCCATTCACGCAAATCGAAATCGACCTCCGGTCCCATCACGTCTGCCAGCGGATAGCCGTCGATGTAGGTCATCGTCAGCACGCGCCGCGAACTCAGCTCCTTGATGAAGTGCGGAATCATGATCTCGCGATCCGCGCCGAGACGCCGGCCGAACTCCACCATGTTGCGCGCTTCGTTCACGTAGTCGAGCTCTTCGCGCAGGCGCTGCTCGAGTTCCTTGTACACCTTGGCGGTGTCGATTTGCTGGCGCATCACGTCATGGCCGAGCGCCTGCAGCGTGCGCAACAGCAGTTTGAGATTGCCCAGATCCTGCTCGACGGTATCCTCGACGCCCGGATACTGAATCTTCACCGCGACGTCGATACCGTCGCGCGTGATCGCGCGATGCACCTGTCCGAGCGACGCGGCGGCAAACGCGGTCTGGTCGAAACTCCTGAAGAGCACTTCGGGCCGCTTGCCAATCTCACTGTGAATCTGTTCCGAGATAGTCGCGTAGCTCATCGGCGGCACGTTCGATTGCGTCGTCCGCAGCACGTCGAGCGCCTCACCCGGCAGCAGGTCCCTGCGAATCGAAAGCATCTGGATCAGCTTCATGAACGCGCCGCGAAGCTGCTTGGAGCTTTCGACAATTCGCTGCGCGTTGCGGATGTGAGTTTCCAGCAGCTCGCGATCGCGCGCGGGCGCGCTCAGAAACGGGCGCCGCAGTTGATTCCACAAGTAACTGGAGCCGACTTGCGACGCGAGCTCGCCCATCTTCATCGCGCGTCGCGCGCGCCCGCTGGTGATTGACGTGCGTTTCGTCATCAGCTGCCGTCGCGCTCGATTCCCACCCGGTTGATCAGCGTCGCCGCCAGCGCCGCGCCAAACCCATTGTCGATGTTGACGACGGTGACGCCGCTCGCGCACGAATTCAGCATTCCCAGCAGCGCGGCCAGCCCGCCCATCGACGCGCCGTAGCCCACGCTGGTCGGCACGGCGATCACGGGCTTGTCCACCAGGCCCGCGACGACCGAGGGCAGGGCGCCTTCCATGCCGGCGACGACAATAAGCACGCTTGCGTCACGGATCACTTCGAGGTTCGCAGTCAGGCGATGAATTCCCGCGACGCCGACGTCGTAAACCCGCGCCACACGATTTCCAAACAGCTCGGCGCACAGCGCGGCTTCCTCGGCTACCGGAATGTCGGAGGTGCCCGCGCTCAGCACCATCACGATACCGCGTCCCGACGGCTTGCGGCGCTCCTTCACCACCGCGCCAATCCGCGCGTCGCGATGGTACACCAGCGCGCGAATTTTGCGTTTGACGATGCGCGCCTTGTCCGCGGCCAGCCGCGTAATTATGAGATTGGTTCCTGACGCGAGCACGCGCCGCCCGATCGCCACGAGCTGATCCGCCGTCTTGCCCTCGCCGAAAACCGCTTCGGGAATGCCGCGGCGGACGCTCCTGTGGCTGTCGAGCTTGGCAAATCCAAGATCCTCGAACGGCAACTCGCCGATGAGTTTGAACGCCGCGGCGGGAGTCATGCTGCCCGCGGCAACATCGTCGAGGATTTGGCGGATTCGCTTTTCGGTCATCGCCGCTTTAGAAGTTCGGGGCGGATCGGATGCGCAAGTGTCAACATCAGTTCGCGCACCGCCCGTGCGTCGCTGCGGGTGACAGTGATCGTCAAGTCGCCCTCGATTAATTTTTCGCCGGGCTTGGGAATATGCCCGAGTCGTTCGACCACCAGCCCGCCGATGGTAGCATACTCATCCGCCTCTGAAAGCTTCAGGCCGAAGTGCTCGTTGAGTTCCGCGATCGGCGCGCGTCCGATCACGGACAGCACGCGCGGACTGACTATTTTGGCCAGCTCCTCGCCAAGGTCGTGTTCGTCCTCGATGTTGCCGACGATCTCCTCGATCAGGTCCTCCAGCGTCAGAATTCCAGCCGAGCCGCCGTACTCATCGACGATCACGGCCAGATTTTCCCCGGTGCGTTGCATCGCCACGAGCACCTCGTCGAGCGGCATCGATTCCGGAAAATAACTGACCGGCCGCATCACGTCGCTCACCGGGCGGCTGAGGTCGGGCGCTTGCAAAAGATCGAAGACATGGACGACGCCAACGATGTCCGTGATTCGACGCCGGAAGACCGGGATACGGCTGAACCCCTCGCGGCGCACAGTTTCGATCACCGCCGCAAGCGGGGTTTCCTCCGGGACCGCATCGACACCGACCAGCGGCACCATCGCCTTGCGCGCATCGGCTTGCGAGAAGCGAAAGATCCGGCTGATCATCAGTTGCTCGGCGGGCAGGATGGCGTCGGGCCGCTGCTCGGATGCGTCGCCCGGCCGTCGCCGCATCAGGCGCGCCAAATCTTCGCGGCTCAGGAACACGCTCCCGGCATCGGCCGGCACACCGGCAAGCCGGCGAAGCAATCGGCTCAGAACAGTCTCTGCGCCGAGCAGCGGCGCGAGCACGGTCGCAAGCAAACGCAACGGCCGCGTGGCGAACAGCGCAAACGCGTGCGGATTCCCAAGCGTCAGCAGCTTGGGTATCCATTCGCCCAGCACCAAAGTAATCGGGGTCAAAATAAATGGCGCGAGATAAACCAGGTGCGGCCGGGTTTGATGCAGGAAGCTGGTGAGCAGTACCGCCGCGACAACCGTAGCGAGGTTGGTGCCGGTCAGCGTCAGCGCCAGCAAACGATCGCGATTGCCCAACAATTCGCCGAGCATTCGCGATCGCTCGTGCCCGCCTTCGCTCCCGGCGCGAACTTTCAAATCGTCCGCTGAAACCAATGCGATCTCTGAGGCGGCGAAAAACGCCTGCACCACGAGGCATCCAACCAGCGCGACGATCAGCACGGCCATCGTCATCGATGCAGCCTCACCAGCTCGACGGTCGCGCCGCGCACGCGCTCGATGGTGGCGTCGAATTCGCCGAGCCTCAGCTTCTCTCCCGCGCGCGGCACGCGCCCGAGCCTGCGCAGGATCAGGCTGCTCAGCGTCTTGCCACCGCCATAGACTTCGATAATGCGCGCCGGAGCGAGCGTGTCCGCCAGCTTGCCCAGGGCGATTGCACCCGACGCCGACCATTCGTGGTCGGATATTTTCGTGAGCTCGGGAATCTCGCTTTCGAACTCGTCGCGAATCTCGCCGAATAATTCCTCGAGCAGATCTTCGAGCGTCACCAGACCAAGCAGGCGGCCGTACTCGTTGACCACCAGCGCGATCTGGAAGCGCCCGCGGCGCATCTCTTCAAATAAATCGCCGAGCAGCTTGCCCGGCGGAACAAAATACGCCGGCCGCACCAGGCGCTCCACGCGCGGCGGCGATGGCTCCAGGCGGCGCGCCGCGAAGTCCTTGGCGTGCAGAATTCCGACAATATTGTCCTGGCTGTGGCGATAGACCGGCACGCGCGAGAAATTTTCGTGCGCGATTTCCGCCACCAGCTGCGCCACCGGCATCTCGATGTCGAGCGAGAAGATTCGCTCCCGCGGCGTCATCACCTCCGTCGCGCGCCGCGCACCGAAGTCAAACACGCGATGAATCATCGCACGCTCGGCGGGTTCAACCTGTCCCTGGTTCTCGCCGAGCCTGAGCAGCGTCTTGAACTCCGCCTCGGAGACCGGGCCCGGGCGCGGCGCTTGCTCCAGCGGCGTGATATGCCGCGCGAACGGATGAACAAAATCGGCGAGCGCCGCCAGCGGCCGCGCGGTGATCCACGTCAGCGCGGCCGGAAATCCGAGTGCGAACGTCTTCGGCGTAATGTCGCAGAACAAAAGTACGACCGCGAGCATCGCCGGCGCCGCGACGATCGGTCCCCATTTATCGCCGAGCCACGCCAGCGCAATGATCGTCGCGAGGCAGTCGGCGAAGATGTTGCACGCTTCGTTCAGCCCGATAATGACGATCAACGACTCGAGCGGCCGGCGCATCAGACGGTCGAGCGCGTTCCGCACGGAAAGGCTCAGCTGCTCGCGGGTGTGCTCCAACCGCGCCATCGAGAACAGCGCGGTCTCGGACGCGGCCAGCGTGGCGCTCAGCACAATAAGCGCCAGGACCGCGAGCGGCAGCATGAACATCATCGCTTCTATCTAACCGCGCGATCGCAGCTGATCCCATCCTGCGATAATCGGTGCGCTATCACCAATCAGGTTCACGCGCCTGCCCCGAACGATCGTGCCGATTCGCCGCACCCCGACGCGCAAGCGGCGCGACAGTTCGGATTCGTGGAGGCCGGGCCTTGCGCAGAAGATCAGTTCGTAATCCTCGCCGCCCGTGAGCGCGTGAACGAGATTGCCGCCCATCAGAGCACGGTACGCCGGCGAGAGCGGGATTCGCGACGCGTCGATGTCGGCGCCGACGCCGCTTCGTTCGAGGATATGCCCCAGGTCCTGCATGAATCCGTCGCTCACGTCGATCGCGGCCGGCGCGGGCCTGAGCGCCGCCAGGCGTTGCCCCGGATACAGCCGCGCTTGCGGACGCAGGAATCGCTCGACGAGATATTTTCTTGCGGCGCGATCTTTTTTCGCATTGCCACGCGGCTTCAGCTTGCGCGCCAGGATGCGCCAGCCGAGCGCCGCATCGCCGAGCGTGCCGGTCACGAAGATCTCGTCGCCGGGACGCGCCGTATCCCGTCGCATCGCAGCGCGCCCGACCTCGCCGAGCATCGCGATCGTGATCGACAGCTCGCGCGCGCGGGTAATATTGCCGCCCACGATATCCGTGGAGGCTTCGCGCGCCGCATCGCGCAGCCCCGCGTAAATCCGTTCGAGCGTTCGCGCCGCAATTCCCTCGCGCACGGCCAGGTTAACGACGCAAGCAGTCGGACGCCCGCCCATCGCCGCGATGTCGCTCAAGTTGACCGCGAGTGCGCGCGCACCAAGCGCTTGCGCAGTGCCCCAGCGCAGATCGAAGTGAACATTCTCGACCAGGCTATCGATCGTAAACAGCGTCTGCCCGCGCGGCCGCGAAACAATTGCGCAATCGTCGCCGGCGCCGAGGATCGTGCGGCGGCTGAGACGGATCCCCGCGCTCAGTCGCGCGATCAGTTCGAATTCGCTGGACGGTTTACCGGATGCGTCGGGCAGTTTGCTCACGGCGTATGCGCTTTCGGTGGTTGCGCTTCAAGCGGCAATTCCGCGATCAGCGTCAGTCCACGCCGGCCGTCCGCGAAGCGGGCCTCGACCCGGCCGCCGGCCGCTTCCGCCATCGCGCGCGCGATGTACAATCCGAGTCCGCGCACCGCGCCACGATCGCCATCTTTGTTGGGGCGCTCGAACAACGTTTCCATATCCGCCGTTGAAAGCGCCGGGCCACTGTCGGTGACCTCGACCACGATCGATTCATTGCGCATCCGCGCGCGCAACCCGACTTCGCCGCTCGCTATCCTTCCGATCGCATACGCGATCATGTTTTTCACGATCCGCTCGAAATGACGCCGGTCGAGGTTGCACGCCGGCAGCCGCGCGATCTCGACGCGGAGATTCAGGCGCCGCCGCCGCGCTTGCAGGGCACAATCCCCCGCGACGTCGCTGAGCACCTGGTTCGGATCCAGTTCGGCCGGCGCCGGGATGATGTCGTTATCCTGCACCTCGTAGTAGTCGAGCGCGTTGCTCACCACCAGGTCCATGTTCCACGCCGTCGAGCCGATTCTTTCGAGCAGGTCCGTCCGCTCCTTTGGGCTGATGTCCGCCTCCTCGAGCAGATTGACATAGCCGCTCAGCGCCGCGACCGGACTGCGAATGTCATGCGCCATCGTCGCGATTTGCGTCTGCCGAAACCGCGCGGCTTCCTCCAGGTCCTGCACCTGTTTCCTGAGGCGGCGGCGGAATCGGCCGATGAAAATCGCTGCGTATTGAGCAAGGATCACCGCGGCGATCAGACCCATCCATCGGTATATCCCGTATGGCGTTGCGATTGGCACCAGGTACTCGCCCGCCGCGTAGCTCAGTAGCGCCATCACAGCCATCGCAAGCTGCCAGCGCGTGCTCCAGATCACGAACGCCGCGGTTACCAGCGGACACAGCATGATCGTGATAAAGCGCGACTCGGGGTTTCCCGTCACTCGGCTGGTCAGGACGAACATCGCGATCACAAACAGGATGAACAGCATGACCAAGGATTTCCAACGGCGCTTGAACCAGCGCGTCCACGTCATCGCGAAGAACAGGCAGGTCGTGCCCAGGGTCAGCCAGTGCAAGCCTGCCCCCGGCGCATACGCTCCACGCACCTGCTGATCGTACGCAAGGTACGCCAGCAGCATGAAGATTCCGACCGCGCCGCCGAGTTTCAGAACTCGCAGCGAATCCTCGTCATCCTCGGTCCAGATGAACTTCGACGTGGCGCGGCCGAACTCGGGATAGGTCAGCGCGGATCGGTCGTCGCTTTTGACTTGCTCCACCAATCAGGCTCCCCCGGAATTTTTTCTGCGGCTTCTAACCCCTGTCATGATCGCAAATAGCCTGACCTCAGCGCCGGATTTCATCAAGCGCCTTTCCCATCGCGCTCAACGCAAAATCGACCTCGTCCGGCGCGATCGTCAGCACCGGCGCAAGCCGGACAACGTTGTCCGCGTTGAGCGTCCAGTTCAGAACCACCCCACGCGCTAAAGTCGCCGCCACAAAGCGTCGCGCCAGCGCCGTATCGCGAAACTCGATACCCACCAGCATCCCGAGACCGCGCACTGCCGCGATTTCCGGCGCGCGCATCGCCTGCAGCCGCCGCACGATCTCCTTGCCAATCGTCGCGGCGCGCTCGTACAGGCGCTCGCGCACGATCACGTTCAGGGCAGCCAGTCCGGCTGCGCACGAAAGCGGATGGCCGCCGAAGGTCGTTATATGTCCAAGCGGCGGATCGTGCGAGAGCGTGCCAAGCAGCTCGTCGCGGGCGCACAATGCGCCCAGCGGCAGACCGCCGCCGAGCGCCTTGGCCATCACGACAATGTCGGGCACGACGCCAAAATGCTCGAGCGCGAACAGCTTGCCGGTGCGGCCAAAGCCGGTCAGCACCTCGTCGAAGATGAGCATCGCACCCGCCCGATCGCATCGTTCACGCAGCGCGCGAATGAATCCGGGCTCCGGTATGCGCACGCCGCCCTCGGCCTGCACCGGCTCGACAACCACCGCCGCGATCGTCGAATCGATTTTTGCAAGCGGCCCCTCGTCACCGAACGGCAGATGCCGCACCGGGCCGGGTAGCGCGCCGAACGGCTCGCGCATCGCGCGATTTCCCGCCAGCGCAAGCGCGCCCATCGTGTCACCGTGATACGCCCCGTCAAACGCCACGAATCCAGCGTGTCCGGTGAACTTGCGCGCCACCTTCAGCGCACATTCGATCGCTTCCGCCCCGCTGTTGGTGAAATACACGCGCTCGAGCGGCCGCGGGAGAAGCTCGGTGAGCCTTCGCGCCAGCATAACCTGGCTCTCGATCACGTACTCGCCGTACACCATGACGTGTAGATGGCGGCGCGCCTGCTCCCCGATCGCGGCGAGCACCTCGGGGTGCCCGTGGCCGAGGGCAGAGACGCCGATCCCCGCGATGAAATCGAGATAGCGCCGCCCGTCCGACGCGACCAGCCACGAACCCTCGGCGCGCGATATCTCCAGCCCGATCGGTGCGTCGGAAGTCTGCGCCAGATTCTGGCGGAA
>NZ_JBEKFG010000027.1:0-39610 GCF_050013435.1 Binatus sp. (SeqCode)
CACGGTGCGCCGCAAAGTTGCACGGCTGTCCTCCAGCCTGCATCGCAAGTTCGGCAAGAAAGCGTAAGCGAGCCGCTCGCACGGGCGGTTTCTAGTCGGGCGCGCTCATCAGATCGAGGATCAATCCGGCCAGCGCCGCTTCGCGTTCCTTGATTCTGCCGTTCTTGAATCCCGCATCCATCGCGCACGCGCGCCAGTAAGCGCGTTCCAGGCGCGCCAACCCGAAGCGCCGCGCCCCTTCGATTGCGCGGATCGCAAGGCCGCTTTGCGGCGCCAGCCCCAGCGCGGCGGCGACGTCGCCGGCGCCTCTTCGCGCCGCGATCATCGAGGCCGCGATCATCATTCGGCGCATCGTCGGTATGATCTCGACTGCGAGGATTTCGAAGACGTCGCGCCCGAGCGCGGTCGCGCGGCCCAACTGCGCCAGCGCCGCCGAGCCCCGGCCGCGCGCGAGGCTCTCGGCGAGTTCGAATGCTTCCGGCATCCGCCTTGCGCCCTCGTCCAAATCGCCCGGCTGCACCACCGCGCCCGGCTCGATGAAGATTGTAAGCTTGCCAAGCGCGCCGGCGATGGCGGCCAAATCTCCGCCGTGACGTGAAATAAGCATGTCGATTGCGGCAGCCGGCAGTTTTAATCCAAGCGACTGTGCGAATGCGTTCACGTACTGCTCGATCTGATTGTCGTACGGACGCATGCAGCTCACGAGCAACGCCGGCTTTTCGGCGGCGCGGCGAATCTTGGCGGGCGCGTTGTCTTTCTCGTAGAGCAGAATCAGGTTGCCGGGACCTTGCGCGGTCTCGATAGCCGCTACCAGCGCCGCCTCCGAGCCGCCGCTCCCCGAGCCGCGCGCGTCGCCGGCTTCAGCGTCCGCGCCGCTGGTCTCCGCCCGGTCGCGGCGCGATCGCAGGATTCGGCATGCGATCGCCCGCTTGGGTGCGAACAAATCGGACCCGCGGAGCTCGTTCAGCACGGCGCTGTAATCGTCGCCCGCACCGATCTGAAAGCTGCGATGCTGGCATCCGTCGGCCACCAGCTTGCGAACGATCGAATCGAGGACGTATTCGCGCAGGAATGCGTGCGGACCGAAGATCACCACCACCGGCGGGATTCGCCGTGGCCCGGCTGCTGCTCGAAGGTATGCCAGCGCCGTTTCAAGCGGCATGCGGTAGCCTCCCCTGCGCGTGGCGCCCGGCTAAAAGCGGAGAGCTAGAAGCCTTCGGCCATCTCGACGTACAGGCTCTTCGCGAATCTCTGCATCATCAGGTCGCGCCCCGCCGCCGTTTGCGTTTGCGCGACCTGGATATCGGTCATCTGAGCGATATCGCCGCTGCGCAGATTCTGCTGCAAAAAACTCGGCGTCGTGGTCACCACGTTGGTCGCCACGACTGGAACATGTTGCCCGCCGCCGACGCGCGTCGTGCTCCAGATTATCTTTTTCGTGTGCAGGTCTTTGAGCACCGCCGAGACTGTCACACTGTTGCGGTAGGTGGTCGGCTCGTACGCCGTGTTGAAGTTGATGGGCCCCTGAATAGCGAGCCTCACCACGCCCGACAGCTGGAGGTCGGCCTGGTCGGGGCTGTCCACCAGCGTGAGCCTGTGATGCATCGCGATTTCATCCTTAATGTAACGCATCAACTCCTCGTTGATTCCGGTCAAGCGTGTGAGATTGCCGAATCGCATGACGTAAATCGTCTGGGCGCTGGGCGGTAGCGCGTCACCCGAACTCGCGAAGTGATAGCCGCATCCCGAAATACACAGGACTGCGACGATCGCGAAGCCGAGCAGCCTACTCGGCCTTGGATAGCGTAATTTCCTCACCCTTCTGCTTAAGCCCCAACCGTCCGGCGATTTCGTCCAGCACCCCGTTGACGAAATGTCCCGACTCGATGTCGCCGTAGCATTTCGCCAGTTCGATCGCTTCGTCGATCGTAACCCGCGCCGGAATGTCTTCCATCCTGAGCAATTCGTAGAGCGCGATTCGCATCACGTTGTGATCGACGCGCGACAGCCGTTTGACCGACCAATGCTCCAGCGCGTCCGCCAGCAGCTTGTCGAGCGCCGGCTGCTCGCGGCGCACTCCCTCCATCAACTGGACGGCGAACTTGCGCGCGCTCTCCTCGGCCGGAAAACTTTCGAACAGCGCGGTCAGATCGTCGCTGCTGGCGCCGCCGCAGATGTCGATCCGGTACAGCGCCTTGAGCGCGAGCTCGCGCCCCTGATGTCTTAGTCCCATGGCAATTCAACAGCCGCAGACGGCTTACTCTCTCAACTACTCAGCTTCAGTTCCGAGAACAGATGGCCGAGTTTCTCTTTTTTGGTCTTCAGGTACCCGATGTTTCCCGCATGCGGCGTGACCTCGATCGGCACCCGCGAAACGCTCACCCCGTAACGGCGCAGGCTTTCTATCTTGTGCGGATTGTTGGTCAGCAACTGCACCTCGCCGACGCCGAGATCGCGCAGAATTTGCGCGCCGATTCCATAATCGCGCAAGTCCTCGTCGAAGCCCAGATGCAGGTTCGCTTCGACGGTGTCCATCCCCTTGTCCTGCAGCGCGTATGCGCGAATCTTGTTGCCCAGCCCGATTCCGCGGCCCTCCTGGTGGAGATAAATCACCACGCCGCAGTCCGCCGCCATGATTCGCTCGAGCGCCTCCTGCAGTTGCTCACCGCAGTCGCATCGCGCCGACGCAAACACGTCGCCGGTCAGGCATTCCGAATGGAGCCGCACCAGCGCGGGGCGTCCGCCGCCGACCTGGCCCTTGATCAGCGCCAGATGCTCGCGGCCATCGACGACGTTGCGGAAGATGACGGCCCGCAGCACGCCGCCATCGACGGGAAACGGCTGCTCGGAAACGCGCTGGACCAGAACTTCATTCGTCAGGCGATACGAAACCAGTTCCTTGACGTAACAGATGGGGATGGAATGGCGCGCCGCAAACTCGCGCAGCTCCTCGAGCCGCGCGGCCTCGCCGTCCTCGCGCAGTATCGTGCATAGCGCCGCGACCGGACTTACCCCCGCCGATCGCATCAGGTCCACCGCGCCTTCGGCGCGCCCAATCCGCACCATCACGCCCCCGCTCAACGCCATCAGCGGTAAAATGTGGCCGGGCATGACGAAATCGTCACGGCGGGATTCGCCGAACGCCGCCACCGAAATCACCCGCGCGCGGTCGCTCGCCGAAATGCCGGTGGTGGCGCCTTCGCGCGCGTCGATCAGCACGCCGGCCTGCTCTTTGGAATCGCCGTTGTCGGTCGAAGGTTGGAGCGGAATTCCAAGCTCGCGGAATCGCTTGTCGGGAATCGCGACGGAGATCACGCCGCGGGCCTCGCGCGCCATGAAATTGATGTCGTCGGGCGTGATCTTATCAGCCGCCATCACGAGGTCGCCTTCCGCGTCCTCGCGCTCCTCCGCAATCATCACGACCATCTTTCCGTCGCGCAACGTGGAGAAAATTTCTTCTAATGAAGCCGATGCCATCTGATTCAATTCAACGATGGCGATATTATCACCGGGTCGATGGCCTAACCAGTGCGCCCCGCCAGGCCAACGCGACGGCGCACACTTCCCGCGATGATGGAGCCGGTGTTGCGCGGCTTCCAGTACTTACGCCCTTTACGGTATTCTTGCTTTATCAAGCAAGGGTGGCGCGGCCTGACACGGCCCAACGCCTTCAACCCGGAAGGGTGTTTCTGATGAAAAATCGATTCAGCGTTCAAGTGACTTGGGATGCCGCGGCCGAAATGTGGGTGGCGGACAGCGACGACATCCCCGGCTTGGCGGCCGAAGCCCCCGACGACAAATCGTTATGGGAAAAACTTGAAGGCCTGATTCCCGAACTGCTCGCTTTGAATGACGTGAGTTTAGACCCCAAGCACGACATCGAAGTTATGCTCAATTTTCACCCGCGAAAGGAACGGATTCAGCTACCGAACGCGGCGTAGATGTCCAGCTATACGCCGCGCGTTAAGGTAATTCTTAAGCGTCATCACTGTAGATACGACAGGCCCGGGAAGGGCGATCACCAAATCTGGTACAGCCCGATTAACGGGCATAAGTTTCCCGTTGATTCCAACATCCGTTCGCGCGATCTGGCCAACGTCGTCCTCAAGCAGGCCGGGATCACCGATGAACGATTCAACTGAATGAAGCCCCGCCGCATTGTCGTGCTCGCATTCTGAGCGATGTTGTCGTTCACTCGGTTTGCGCTGCTCCGGATCGTTCCACTAGCAGCGATCATAGGCGTTCTCAATGCGCTTGCCTCACACAGGCATCGCTTGCTGTCACGCGACTGGTGGCTTGGAGACCTGAAGGAAATGACTGGAGTCTATGCTGTCCAGTTTCTGATCGCTCTGATCGTTTTTGTTGCAGCGAAAGCCATTGTGACGCCGCACGAACCGCCAGAACGGCCGTGACGGAAATGGTTACCCTAAGATAAGGGGTTTCCGCGGCGTTCCTGCGAAATTAAGACAGTCGCCTACTGAAATTCAGGCACTCAGCCCCGAATTGAGAAAGTATCCGGCGCGGGGGCGGGCGCGCCAATTTCAGCCGCTGACGCGGGCCTCCAGCAACCAGTCGTCGCCGACCGGGCGCGCCGAGAGATCGGAAAGCGCGAGCGCATCGCGCACGCGGCGCGATTTCATCGCGTCAATCGCGGGAAGTCCCTCCCCTAAGATTTTCGGCGCGACGAAGAATGCCACTCGATCCACGATACCCGCGCTTAACGCCGAGCCGGCCAGATTCGCGCCCCCTTCGATCAACACGCGGCACCATCCGCGCCGCCCAAACTCGCGCATCAAACGCCCCAGCTCGATCTTGCCGTCACGCGCCGCGACCGCAATCACTTCGACTCCCGGTCGTTCATATTTTCGGCGGGCGCGGGCGAGATTCCCGGGCGTGGTGACCAGGATAGCCGACGCGCTCGATCGCTCCCGATATACCCGCGACGCCGGCGCCGTGCGCAGGCACGCATCGATAACGACCCGAGCCGGATCGCGCCCGCCCGCAATTCTGCACGTCAGGCGTGGATTGTCCGCTATCACGGTCCCTGCACCGACCATCACGGCGTCGCATTCGCGGCGCCACCGATGCACCATTTCACGCGACGGCGGCGAGCTGATCCATCGCGAATCGCCGCCGGCAGCCGCAATCCGGCCGTCCATCGACATCGCGAGCTTGAGTATTCCCATCGGCCGCCCGTGGGTTATCCGCGTGATGAACCCTTCGTTCACCGCTTGCGCTTCGGCTTCGAGCACTCCGGCCGCGACCTCGATCTTCGCGCGCTTGAGGATTGCGATTCCGCCCCCTCTGACGCGCGGATCGGGATCCACGCATCCGATTACGACGCGCTTGACGCCCGCCGCGGCCAGCGCGTTCGCGCATGGCGGCGTCTTGCCGAAATGCGCGCACGGCTCGAACGATACGTATGCGGTCGCGCCGCGAGCCAGCGCGCCCGCATCCGCAAGCGCCTGCGTTTCGCCGTGCGGACGCCCGCCCCGGCCCGTGACGCCGCGGCCGACGACTTTCCCGCCGCGCACGATTACGCATCCTACCGTCGGATTTGGAGTGGTCAGGCCCAGCCGATCGCGTGCCAGCGCGAGCGCCTCGCGCATGAAGCGTTGGTCCCCAGTCGCGGCCTTGTCGAGAGCCCGCCGCCTGGCAGATGCAAGCATTCCCGAATCAGGAGGCGGGGTCGCTTTTCTTATCACCGGCGGCGCGCGGTGCGGGCGCTTGCTTGCGCTGATTGATCAGGTCTTCGAGCTCGTGCATGAACTCGTCGATGTCTTTGAACGAGCGATAGACCGACGCGAAGCGGACGTACGCGACCTGGTCGATCTTGTGCAGCTCGTTCATCACGGCCGCCCCGATCGCATTGCTTGCGACCTCGCGGTCGCCCTTATCGGCCATCGCGGTCTCGATGTTGTTGGCAATCTGCTCGATCGTTTCCATCGAGACCGGCCGCTTTTCGCAGGCGCGCTTGAGGCCCGCGATTATCTTGGCGCGGTCGAATGGCTCGCGGCGGCCGTCTTTCTTCACGACCATCGGGGCCGCTTCTTCGACCCGCTCGTAGGTGGTGAAACGCCGCTTGCATGCCGAGCACATGCGGCGGCGCCGAATCAACATGGCGTCGTTCGAGAGCCTCGAATCGACGACCCGGTTGCCACGATTGCGGCAGAATGGACACCGCATAGTCTAGCTCCGGGTCCAGCCGGCGAAACGCCGCGGACCTGACGATTTATAGCGAGCGGGTTTTGGGTCGCGCAGCTTCAGCTCTTGTGAGCCTCGATATAGGTGACGACGTCCTTGACGGTGCGGATCTTCTCGGCGTCCTCGTCGGAGATTTCGATGTTAAACTCCTCTTCCAGCGCCATTACCAACTCGACGATATCGAGCGAATCCGCGCCGAGATCCTCGATGAACGAGGCCTCCGGAGTTACTTCGTCGGCGGCCACACCCAGCTGCTCGCTTATCTTCTCGCGAACTTTGGTTTCGATGTCTTGAGCCATCGTGCTCTCGTTCCTCCTGGCAGCGAGCCGTGATTAGGCCGCCAACAAATATTCTAACATTATCCCCGTGCCGCGAAGACCAGAGGTAACGGCCAGGGGATCGCGATCAAATTATCAGCGCAGCATAAGGACTAAAAGCCGCCGACGCAAGGCGGCGCTCAGGCCTTGGCGGCGGGCAGGTTCCGATTCGTCGACCCCGCACTGTTCACTTGCGGCGCGTACTTGTTCGTTTCAGAGTTTTTCGGCCACCGCCTCTTCGATTTCGTTCTTCCATGATTCACGCTCACTTCTTGATTCGCTTGTCTCGCATCTCGATCAAATGCTTTGCGAGTCGCTCAAAATATCGGAAATATGTCGGGTCGTCCTCTGCACCCCGAACCGAACCGATCGCCCTCCGGATGTGCTCATCTTCCCATGCATCGATAATTGAGTCACCCAGGATCTCATCAACCAATTCCACATCTACCAAGTTACGATGAAAATACAGTCCGATTTCTTCAAAGAACCCAAGATAGTCATCGATCTCATCGTCGGTTAGAGGTTCTTTCTTGATACTGATTTGTCGCAGGTTTTCGTCTTCACTGAATTCCCGTCTGAATCGCTCGAAACTTTGAATCTGAAATCTGAGCAATTCTCTTTTGGTCGCCAGACGATGGCCGAGAAATTGCGCCGCTATCGCCGTCGCGGCGCCAACAATCGCGCCGACAAGGCCACTCAGTAGGATCGCGTCCATACGCTGGACAGAACCCTACTCCAATATGCATTTTTTCAAAACCGTCTACTAACTCAGGCCTTGGCGGCAGCAGCCGGCTGCGACAGCGCCTTCAATGATGCGAGATCCTCAAGCGGGCGCACCCGAATCGTCCGATACATCCGGCGCATCATGCCCATCAGCACGCGGCCGCAGCCGAATTCGATCGCGTCGGTGACGCCGCAGCGGGCGACCAGGCCCATCGATTCTTCCCATCTTACCGGCGCGGTAATCTGTTCAAGCAGCAGCGCCGCGACGCGGGCGGGATCGCGATTCACCTCAGCGGTGACGTTCGCGATCACGCCGAACTTGAACTCGCCGACCCGGATTGCGCGCAACACCGGTTCCATCCCGTCTCGCGCCGGCTGCATCAGCGCACAATGAAAGGGCGCGCTGACCTTCAACTCCACCGACATCGAGGCGCCCCGCTCCTTGGCAATCTCCAGCGCGCGGCGGACCGGCGCCGCATGCCCGGCGATAACCACCTGGCCGGGCGCGTTGAGGTTCGCGGGCACGGCGAACTTGCCGTCGCCGGTGACTTCCGCGCAGATTGCCTCCACCTGTTGCAGCTCGAGCCCTATCAGCGCGGCCATCGCGCCCTGTCCCGGCGGCACCGCCTCCTGCATCAAGCGCCCGCGCTCGCGCACCGCGCGGATCGCATCGGCAAACCCGATCGCCCCGGTCGCGACCAGCGCGCTGTATTCGCCAAGACTGTGACCCGCCGCGATTTCCGGCTCGCCGCCGATTTCCTTGCGATAGACGCGCAGCGCCGCGATCGACGCCGTCACGATGGCGGGTTGCGTGTTGGCGGTCAGTCGCAGTTGATCTTCCGGCCCTTCGAAGCAGAGCGTGGAAAGCGCAAACCCAAGCGCGTCGTCGGCTTCCTTGAACGTCTCGCGCGCGACCGGGAAACTATCGGCGAGTTCCTTGCCCATCCCGACCCGCTGCGATCCCTGGCCCGGAAAAAGAAACGCCAACTTCATCTAATCCCGGCGCCTCACGACTCGCCCTTCGGGCGATCTGCAGGATGCGCGCCCGCATCCGATTCGTCGCGCGGGCGCAGCTCGCCTGACTTGTGCGGCTTGTCGGCGCTCGGCGCCGTGCCGTTCAACAGCGTCGATGCGGCGCCGGTGTCGGCGGGTTCGCCGCGCGCTTCATCCTTATCGGAGTCGCTGTCGCGCGAGCGGGAGTGTGTAGATTCGTAGCTGGCGCGTTCAAATTTGGCCGCCTCGGCATGATGGTCCGCGCCCTGCTCCGAGGACCGCTCGCGCACCGCGCCCGCGTCGCGATCCGGCGCGGGATGCGAGTCGTCGCGCTTGGCCGACTCGGCTTCCTTGTCGCGGCGATGCAACCGCTCGCGCATTTTGCCGAACAATGCCCTGATTCCCTTGCCGGCTGCCGGCTTGACCGGCCCCGCGGGTTGAATCTTGGCGAGAATTTCCAGAATTTCGGCGTTCACACGATGCACCAGATGCTCGTTCGCCGCGGCTCGAATTGCATTGCGAATTGCCCTGGGGTCCGACGAACCGTGCGCGATGATCGACACGCCGTTGACGCCCAGCAGCGGCGCACCGCCGTATTCCGACGGATCGACCCGCTCGCGCATCGCGGTGAGATTCTTCCTCACCAGCAGATACGCCAGCCGCGCGCGCCAGCTTCCACCAAAAACCCCGCGCAGGCCGCCGAGCAGGAACGACGCGAATCCCTCCATCGTCTTGAGCGCGACGTTGCCCGTGAATCCATCGGTGACGACGATATCAACCTTCGCCCGGTTGATGTCGCGCCCCTCGACGTACCCGACGTAGTGCACGTAGGTCGGCATCTGCTCGAGCATCGCGGCCGCCGCGCGCGTGATGTCGGTACCCTTCGAGCTTTCCTCGCCGTTGGAAAGAATCCCGACGCTCGGCCGCGAGACGTTGCGCACGTATCGCCAGTACACGCTTCCCATCACGGCGAATTGAACAAGGTTGATCGGCTTCACGTCGGTATTTGCGCCCGCGTCGATCAGCAAGCCGAATCCTTCGCTGGTCGGGACGAGTGCCGCGATCGCGGGCCGATCGACATAGGTGAGATTGCCCAGGATCATCATCGACGCCGTCATCACGGCGCCCGAATTCCCGGCGCTGACAAATGCGCTGGCCTCGCCGCGCTTGACCAGATCGAGTCCGACGTGAATCGACGACCGCGGTTTGGACAGCACTGATTCCAGCGGCGAATCGTCCATCAGGACGACTTCGGGCGCGTGTTCGATTCGGATTGGCAGGTTGGCGGCTTCGTGGTCGGCGAGCTCGCGGGCAAGGATCTCGCCGTCGCCCACCAGCACGACCTCGATGCCGAAGTCGCGGGCTGCCAGGACGGCGCCCTCAACGGTCGCCTTGGGAGCGAGATCACCGCCCATCGCGTCGAGCGCGATTTTCACGGTCGTACTCCGCCGCGCCTATTCCTTTATCTCGACGAGTTGGCGGCCGCGGTAGGAGCCGCAATGGCGGCAGATGCGATGCGGCATCACGGGCTCGCCGCACGACGCGCAGGAGCCGGGATTGACGGCGCGGAGCGCATCATGCGCGCGGCGCATGTTTTTCTTCGAGTGCGAAGTACGGCGTTTGGGTGCTTGCATAGCGAATTACTTCCTAAATGTTGAGGTTGAGCTTATCAGGTGCGCGGTAGTTTAAGCGACCGGATGGCATCCATGCGCAGATCGGGGATTTCCACGCGGCATCCGCACGTGCTGCGATTGAGATTTACGCCGCAATGCGGACACAGACCGCGGCAGTCCTCCCGGCAAAGCGGACGCGTCGGCAATGCGAGCAGGACTTGCTCGCGAATCAGCCCGCTCAAGTCCACCTCGTCGCCCTCGTAGAGCGAGAATTCCAGGTCTTCCGCGCGAAGATTGTCGTCGTCGTATCCGATCGACTTGGGTGACAGCACGAAGCGAAACGGACGATCGCCGGCCGCGTCGAAATCCTCGGCGCATCGCGCGCACACGGCCCCGGTGCGGGTCTTGAGCATGCCCGCGAAGAACAGTTCCGTCCCCGCGCGATAGAACGACACCGACACTTCGACCGGTCCTTCCAGGTGATACTCGCGGATCGGTCCCTCCCCCAGGATACGGTTGATTTCCTGCTCCGGCTCGGCGAACGCCATCTCTTTGGCATCCGCCGTTATGTCCTCGATTCGGATTTTCACCGTTCACGTGACGCCTTGGACGGGATAATGGAAAGGGAATTATTGCATTTCGAGCGCGATGTTCAAATAGTGGGTTGGCGGCGGCGCGGCTTTCGCTGTAACGTCGGAAAAATTTCATCCTTATAAGGTAGATTAGCGATGCCAACCGAGCGCTTCACTTTCCCCGCCAATTTCCTCTGGGGAACCGCCACTGCCGCCCATCAGGTCGAGGGCGGCAACATCAACAGCGATTTCTGGGTGCTCGAGCATGTCCCCGGCTCTCCGTTCGTCGAGCCGTCCGGCGACGCTTGCGACCAGTACCATCGCTACGCCGACGACATTGCGATGCTGGCGCGGCTCGGCTTCAACACCTACCGCTTTTCGATTGAATGGGCCCGTATCGAGCCCGAGCCGGGCGAGTTTTCGCGCGCCGCGCTGGACCATTACCGCCGCGTGCTCGCCTGCTGCCACGAGCACAAGATCACGCCGGTGGTAACCTTTCATCATTTCACTTCGCCGCGATGGGTTGCCGGCGACGGGGGATGGGAAGAGAAAAAAACCGCGGAGCGATTCGCCCGATATTGCGAGCGCGCGGCCGCGCATCTCGGCGACCTGATTGGCGTTGCGTGCACCATCAACGAGGCCAACCTCGGCGCCTACCAGTATCTGCTCGGCGCGATGCCGCTGAAACTCGACCCGTCGCGGCTGGAATGGTTTGCGGAGGCGGCGCGGCGCATCGGCGCCGATCCTAATCGCTTCGCGCCGTATCTGATGTGCGATCAAATGAAGGCGCGCGACACGATGCTCGAGGCGCATCGGCTGGCCGCCGCCGCGCTCAAATCGTCGCGCGGCAAATTTCCGGTGGGAATTTGCCTTGCGCTTGGCGACCTCCAGGCCATGCCTGGTGGCGAACAGCGGCGCGATTACATCAAGGCCGAATGCCAGGATATTTTCTACGAGGCGGCGCGCGGCGACGATTTCATCGGCGTGCAGACCTACACTCGCGATCGCATCGGCCCTGACGGCGCCCTGCCCCCGGAAGCCGGCGTCGAGACAACACTGATGGGCTACGAGTTCTGGCCCGAAGCGCTGGAAGCCAACATCCGCCAGGCAGCCGCGATCGCCAAAGTTCCGGTGATCGTCACCGAGAACGGCATCGGCACCGACAAGGACGATCGCCGCATCGAGTATGTGCGGCGCGCACTCAACGGTGTTGCGCGATGCATCCGCGACGGAATCGACGTTCACGGCTACTGCTACTGGTCGCTGCTCGACAATTTCGAATGGAACTCGGGTTATCGGCCGACTTTCGGACTGGTCGCCGTCGATCGTGAGACTCAAGCGCGCTCGCTCAAGCCCAGTGCGAAATGGCTCGGCGATATCGCCCGCGCCGGCGCGATCGACGCGGACCTTCGCTAGCCGCGCGGCGCGGTCCGCACTCCGATCTTCGGGCAATCCGCGGCCAGCGCGCAGACCTCGCAAGCCGGCTTGCGCGCGCTACATAGCTGGCGCCCGTGGATTATCAGCCGCATCGAAAACATCGTCCAATCGCCGGCCGGCAGGATCTTCTGCATGTCGATTTCAATCTTTGCGGGATCGGTGCGCCTGGTGAATCCCATCCGATAGGTCAGCCGCCGCACGTGCGTATCCACGACGAAGCCCGGCTTGCCGTGAATATGCCCGAGAATCACGTTCGCGGTCTTGCGCCCGACTCCCGGGATTTTTACCAGCGCTTCCATCTCGGATGGAACCTCGCCGCCGTAGTCCTCGACGATCTTCCTGGCGGCTCCGATCAGCGAGCGGGTTTTCTGGCGAAAAAATCCCGTCTTGTGGATCAACTCTTCGACGCGCCGGCGGTCCGCCGCCGCCATCGCGCGCGCGTCGGGATACTCGCGAAAAAGTCCGGGCGTTACCCGATTGACGCCCACGTCGGTGGACTGCGCCGAGAGGATCGTCGCCGCCAGGCATTGCCACGGCGTTTCGAAGTCAAGCGTGATGCGCGCCTCGGGATACAGTTTCGCAAGCATGCCCGCAACTCTGCCCGCGCGCTTTTTCAAATTTGCGATTGATTCGCGTGCCGCCACGAATCCTCAGGCGATGGCGCGGCGGCTCTGCTGCTCGTGCGTGAAGCCGGCGACTTCGGCGTCCTCGCGGGCGCGATCCCATCCGAGTTCAGCCGCCATGATTCGCGCGACGGCAGGCGCCGCCGCTTCCGCCTCGACCGGCGAACGCCACGACAACGACGTGCGCCGAATCAGAAAGTCGCCGACCGAATGCGCCATCTCGCTGCCAACGGCGTGGACCACCTCCGCCGCGATCGCGGGACAGCCGCGCGACAGCGGCTCGGCCAGCTCAGGGCGCCTGGCTGCGATTCCCGCGACCAGCGGCGCGCGCGTCCCGTAACGCGCTTTGAGGATTTCAGCGGCCGCCGCCGGGATGGTGCGCATCGCCGCGCCGATGCCCGGTTCGTCGCCCGGGAGCAGTGGCCGCGCGCCGGGAAACGGCGTCGCGAGCGTTGGGCAAACGCCCACCGGGCGTCCGAGGCGCTGCATCACAAGATCGACGAGCTTCTGCGCAATCTCGCGATGCGTCGTAAACTTTCCTCCCGCCACCGTGATCAGCCCCGACGAACTCTCGAGTATCACTTCCTCGCGCGGCACCGACGACGGCGCCGCCGCCCCCTTCTCCGCCCTGACCAGCGCGCGCAGTCCGGCGAAGCTGGTCGCCAGATCGGCATTCTTGAGCTTGATCCCCGGCAGACTCTCGGCCAGCACCGCGAGCAGATATTCGATGTCGTCCGGCTCCGTCCTGACGCTTGCGGGATCGCCCGCGTAATCGGTGTCGGTCGTGCCCACCAGCACGTAACGGTCATGCGGCATCACGAACACGATTCGGCCGCGCTCGTCGGCGAGCACGATCGATTCGCGCACCGGCAGAACCGCTCGCGCAAACACCAGGTGCACGCCCTTGGTCAATCGCACGCTCGGCTTCGACGACGGATCGTCCATCCGCCGAATCTCGTCGACCCACGGGCCGGCCGCGTTCAGAAATGTTTTGGCGCGCAGCTCAAGGCTGACGCCGCCGGGCAGATCGCGCACGCCGGCCGACACGATCTTGCCGTTGCTCGGGCTTAAATTTTCGACCGCCGCGTAATTGGCGACCGCCGCGCCGTGCAAATCCGCGTCGAGCACGTTCTCGAACGTGACGCGCGCGTCGTCGGCCCACGCGTCGAAGTACATCGCGCCGCCGGTCAATCCGTCCCTGCAAAGCGCGGGCTCGGTCTCGCGCACCTCGGCGGCGTTTAGACTCGAGTGCCACTCTTTGAACGGCATCCCGGCGAACAGGTCGTACAGCGTCAGTCCCATCGCCATCGTGAAACGATTGAAGCCGCGCCCCCGATACACCGGAAACAGAAATTGAATCGGATGCACCAGGTGCGGCGCGGTGAGATGGCGCAAGCGCTCGCGCTCGCGCAGCGCCGCGTGCACGAGTTTGAACTGTCCCTGCGGAAGATAGCGAAAGCCGCCATGAATCAGCTTCGACGATCGCGACGACGTGGCGCACGCGAAATCGCCGCGGTCTATTAGCGCAACACGCAGTCCCCGCATCGCGGCGTCGCGCGCGACGGCCGCGCCATTGATACCCGCGCCGATTACCGCGAGATCGAATTCCTCGTCGCGAAATCTCGCCAGACTCTTTTGACGGTTTAGCGTCATCAATCGGCCCCTGCCTCAGTAATTCACCACAGCCACAAGAATGTCGCTAACGTTGGTCCCGGTCGGACCCGTGACGAACAGCCCGCCCGCCGCCTTAAAGAAGTTATACGAATCGTTGCGGATCAACGCGGTCGCGGCGCTGACTCCGGCGCGATCGCCGTCGGCGACCGTGCCCGGCGACGCGAATGCTCCAGCCGCGTCGGTCGGCCCGTCGATTCCGTCGGTGCCCGCGAACAACGCCGTGATTCGACGCACGCCTCCGATCTCCGACAGTTCGATAGCAGCCGCCAGCGCGCATTGCTGGGCGCGTCCACCCCGCCCGCCGCCGCGCACCGTCACGACCGGCTCGCCGCTTGCCATCGCGCATACCCGCTCGCGCGTGACCTCGCACAGGGACTTCGCAATCGCGACGCCGACGTCGTTGGCCTCGCCACGCATCTCGTTGTATCGATCCGGATGATACCCCAGCGCAGCCGCGGCCCGTTCGGCGCCCTCGAGTGCAACCTCACCGTCGCCAATTATCACGTTGGTCACGCGTTCGAGAATCGGGTCGTTGCACTTTACCGTCGCGTCGGTTTCGCCCGCCATCGCGCGCTCCAGGTACGCGCGCACAGCCTCGGGCGCGCGCCCCCAGACGTTGCGCAGCTTCATCACCGCGACCGCGTCGCCGAAGCTGCTCCAGTCACAAGCAGTCAGGCCCGAGCCGATAGTCGCCAGGTCGTTGCCCGGCACGTCGGACAGGATCAGCCCAAGCACGCGCGCGCCGCCGCAATGGCGAATCAGCCGTCCGCCCTTCACGGCCGAAAGATGCTTGCGCACGACATTGAGCTCGCGAATCGACGCGCCGGCTTTGAGCAATGCTTGATTAACCGCCATCTTGTCCGCCAGCGCTATACCTTCGGCCGGCCAGGTGAACATCGCCGACGCGCCTCCGCTCAGCGCGACAATCACCAGGTCGTCCGCCGCCGCCCCATGCAACATTTCGCACGCCGCATGTGCCGCGGCCTCGGATGACTCGTCGGGTACCGGATGGCTCGACGCGAGGACGCGCACTTTTTTCAGTATTAAGGCCTGCTCCGTTGTCGCAGCTTTTGGGATGACAGCGATCGCGTCGGCGACCTTGTCGCCGATGCGGCGTTCGATCTCGCGCGCCATCGGGGCCGCCGCCTTGCCCACCGCCAGCATCCAGACTCGCGACGCGCCCGCGATCAAATCGGGAACATGATCCGCACCGTGGCATCCGCCGTCCATCGCGCGCCCGACGAGCCGGGCGGGATCGACAGCCGCGACGGCCGCGCGATAGATCGTTTCCAGGTCCGCCCGCGCTACTTTGTCGGAATCGGAATCTGTAGCCGGTGAGCTCACGTTATCGGCGACGCGTCACTTGGCAGCAGGGATGAACCCAAGAATGACTAAGCCGACAATGCCCAAAAGGAGCCCGCCATACAAACCGTAAGGCAATCCGTAAGCGCCGTACCTCGGAACTATCACAAGCTCGTAAGCAGCCAATGCGAACCAAAGAATCGAGCCATAAATGAAGAAGTTCCTCACGCCCGTTCTTAGAGACCATATAGCAATTGGTGTTACGAGGATCGAAACCACCGTGCTGCCAAGAAGGGCGACGGGAACCACACCAGGCAGGCAAAGTGTGCTGAACAAAAAATAACGTCCAGTAACGCCAGCAGCAAATAGCAATCCCAAAGTCACGCAAGCAATCCAACTGATTGCCGCTGCCAACAGCATCCTATTCAACATGCTGCTCGTCGTGCGCACGTTGCTAGCGCTTGAGGACGCGGATTTTTCCCGATGACTCCGCGACCAGGACGACATCCGCCATCGCGACGAACAACCCCGTGCCGACCACGCCCGGAATCGCCAGCAGATCTCGATCGAGCCGGGCAGGATTGGCAATCTTCTTCACCGCGCAGTCGAGAATCCAGTTGCCGCTGTCGGTAACGAATTCCTTTCCGCCGTTTTCGCGAATTCGCGGCTTCATCCCGAGCGCTTTGATCTTCGCCATTGCGAGCACCACGCCGAACGGGATCACTTCCACCGGGAGGCTCCCGCGATGCCCGAGTTTCGGCACCAGCTTTTCCTCGCCGACCAGCACGACGAAGCGGCGCGACGACGCGGCCACGATTTTTTCGCGCACCAGCGCGCCGCCGTAGCCCTTGATCAGATTGAGGCGCGGATCGACCTCGTCCGCGCCGTCGAAGTCGGTGTCGATTTTTCCCGCGTCGGCCAGCGTGACGATCGGGATTCCCACCGAGCGGCCCAGTAGCTCGCTCGCGCTGGAAGTCGGCACTCCGCGAACCTCAATCTGGCTGGCTCCCAGAACCCGAATGAAGGCGTTGGCCGCCCTGCCCGTCCCAAGCCCGATGGTATGCCCGGGCTTGACGTAGCGGAGCGCATATTGACCGAGTGCGTCCAGCGATTTGTCGTCAGCAGCCATCGTTATTGGCTCTTGTGGTGTGTACTAACTTGGCTTATCATACACATCAGGTGATACCCCATGCGGACTAATATCGTAATTGACGACGGGCTGATGAAGCGGGCGATGCGCGTATCGGGCACGAGCACCAAGCGCGAGACGGTACAGCGGGGGCTCGAATTGATTGTCCGTTTGGCCGAGCAAGAGCGGTTACTTCGCTCGGCGCGCGGCAAATTTCGCTGGGAGGGAGACCTCACCGCGATGCGCCGCGACCGCAAACCGCGTCGATGATCATCGTCGATTCCTCGGTATGGATCGACTACTTCAATGGTCGGCCTACCGCCGAGGCCGATGCTCTCGGCAGGATCCCCACGCCGCAGCTCGTGGTCGGCGATTTGATCATGACCGAAGTTCTGCAGGGCTTTGCATCCGAAGTCGACTTTCGGGGAGTGCAGGAGGTTTTCGCGGCGCTCGAATTTCGCCGAATGGGTGGCCATGAAATCGCGATTGCCGCCGCGCGCAACCATCGCGCGCTCCGAGCCCGCGGAGTGACGCCTCGCGGCACGATCGACACGATTATCGCGACATTTTGTATCGCCGGGGGCCATATGCTGCTTCATTGCGACCGCGACTTCGATCCCTTCGAGCGCCACCTTGGGCTGCGCGTGTTACGGGCCTGAGCATCATTCATTCGCGACGCGTCAAGGCTTGCCGTTGCGCAGCAGCTGCATGAACTCCTGGCGGGTTTCGGTGTGGGTGCGGAACGCGCCAAGCATCGCCGACGTCGTGACGTAGCAATTCTGCTTCTCGACGCCGCGCATCCGCATGCACAGATGCTCGGCCTCGATCACCACGGCGACGCCGAGCGGATTGACCTGCGACATCAGCGTGTGCGCTATCTGGGTGGTCAAGCGCTCCTGTACCTGGAGCCGCCGCGCGTAGATTTCCACCAGGCGCGCCAGCTTCGAGAGGCCGACGATCTTGCGATTGGGCAGGTACGCGACGTGCGCCTTGCCGATGAACGGCAGCAGGTGATGCTCGCACAGGGAGTAGAAGTCCAAATCCTTGCACAGGATCATTTCCTGGTAGTCTTGTTCGGCAAACAGCGCGTCGTTGATCGCTTCCTTGGGATCCATCGCGTAGCCGCTGGTTAGAAACTCGTAAGCGCTGGCGACGCGCGCGGGCGTGCGTTTGAGTCCCTCGCGATCGGGATCCTCACCGATATGGCGGATGATGACGCGGACCGCATCTTCGACCTGGCCGCGGCTGTTTGCGTCGTCGCGGGCGGCCGTTTCGGCGCTCGCTTTTTCCACTTTCGATCCCCGGCCGCCGCGATTCCCGTCTGTCCGAACACGGTTCATTTGCCGACCTCCTCGCGCCAGCGGCTGAACTCAAGAGCCAGCTCGATAGCCAGTGACGGGCCACCGCCGCTCATGATGATGAAGCCGGCGGCCTCACCGGCCAGCGACTTCATCAGCGCCAGGTTCTCGCGCAGCGAAATCGCGCGGACTTCTTCTTCGCTCATCCCGCCGAACCTGTCCAGATGGCGGCGCGCGCCGCTCAGGTCCTTCACCCGGTCGATCAGGTAGGTTGCCATCGCCTCGCGCTTGACGGGGAGAATTCCGAGCATCGTTTTGATTCCCAGGCGGTTGGCTTTGGCGATAAAGCGCCGCCCGGTCTCGGCGTCGAACACCGGCTGCGTGATCACGAAGCGCGCACCTGCGGCGGCCTTGCGCGCGAGCAGCTCGAACTCGCGCTCGAGGTTCTTTCGATTCGGATTCGCAACCGCACCGGCAATGATCGACGGGATCCTGGTCAGCGGCGGCCTGCCCTCGCCGGTGTCGCCGCGATTCAAGTCGCCGATCATCGCGAGCAATCGGTATGCGTCGATGTCATGCGAGGCGATCGCGACGCCGTCGGCGCCGGGGGGAATTTTGTCGCCGTTGAGCGCGACCACCGCGTCGATCCCCAAAGCCGCCGCGCCGAGCAGATCGGATTTGAGCGCGAAGCGGTTGCGGTCGCGGCAGGAGAGATTCAGCACGACCGGGATCTTCAGGCGCCCCTTGATCGCGGCGGCGAACACCAGCCCCGACATCTTCACCTTGCCCAGCGCGTTGTCGGTCAGATTGATCGCATCGACCTGCCCCACCAGCTCGGCGAGACGGCGCAGCAGCGGCCCCGGATTGATTCCGCGCGGGGGAGAAACCTCGAGCCATAGCGCGGGCGCGGCGGCGTTCAGGTTGTCAAGAATTGAAGGCAACGGATCTCTCCGCGGATTGGTGAATCAGGCCGCGTATTTCAACCCTTCACGCCTGGCGGCGCTCGGTGGCTTTGACCTTCTGATACTTGCGGTAGTCGTATCCGGTCGCCATCGCCATCAGCAGCGGCTCCATCCCGCCCGCGCGCTCGCGGCGCAGCACCCGCAGACGATCGAAGAACTCGCGGAAGTCCTTGTCCACGCGATTGTGGCCGTCCACCGGCTGCAGAAAGAAATCGTGCAGCCGCGTCACGGTGAAGCGCAGCGAGGAAAACCGCAGCTCGTTGGGAAACGCGTCCCATTCCGCCAGCGACAGCGTGCGCACCGACTCGTAGCCCGACAGCAGATAGCGGAAGCGGTCGAGCGAGTAGGCGCCGTCGACGAAGCACAGCGAATTGACCGCGGTCGCGATGTCGAAAATGAACTTGCCGCGGCATGCGGCGTCGAAATCGAGCATCGCGGTCAGCCGCTCGCCGCGAAACAGCAGGTTGTCGGCGAAGATGTCGCCGTGGATGACGCCCTTGGGCAGCTTGCTCTCGAGATAGCGCGTCAGGTACTCGACCTCGTCGTCGAGCGTGCGGCAAATCTTGCGGAAGTAGTTCGGCAGCCGGTTGCGCACCGTCAGGTAGAGGTCGGCGATTCGCTCGAAACTGAAGCGGTTGTCGATTCCCTTCTTGTACGCTTTGCCGATCACATGCAGATCGCCCAGGGTATGGCCGATCGTTTCGAGCTGGCTCGGCTTGAGGCGCGCGGGCGCCAGCACCTTGCCTTCCTGGTATTTGAACAGCGACACGCAGCGGTTGTTGGCATTGCGGTAAAAGCGTCCCATCCGATCCTGCATCGGATGCGGGCACGGAAACGAATGCTTGCGCAGAAACGAAAGCAAATCGATTTCGCGCTTGAGTTCGTTCTCCCGCTTGACCTCGTCCACCCGCAGCAGGAACTTGCCCTTGGCGGCTTCGAGCACGTAGTTGCTGTTAGCCGGTCCATCCGGGATCCCGGTGGCGCTGGCGACCCGCCCCAGACCGTAGTCGTCGGCGAGCTCCTTGAGAAACGGTTTGCTTAACTCGGTGTAAACGGCCATGGGGACGCAATCGATCGAGAGGGACTGTCAGCGGGCCAAGTCTAGGGGGTGACTGGCAGCGCGTCAACTAGGGGTCGGAAAACCCTGCTAAACAGGGGGTTTGGTGAATTCGAAAAGTGATTTCGGGACGGCCGCGATAACCTCCAAGTTGCCACAAGCGTCGAGCGGGGCTAAATCAATCTCATGCCTACATCCAGAAAAACCACCGCGAAGACTCCGAAGAAAACCGCAGCCGCTTCCGCCAAGGCCGGCGGTTCGGCGCCGCCGAAGAGCGCCAGCGCCGCACTGCAAGGGAAAAAAGCGCCCGCCTTCGCGCTGTCCGACGCCGACGGAAACACCGTCGCGCTGAAAGATCTGATCGGCTCGAACAACCTGGTGCTGTACTTCTATCCCCGGGACATGACGCCCGGATGCACCGTCGAGGCGTGCAGCTTTCGCGACCACCTCGCGCCGCTCAAAGCGCTCGGCGCAAAAGTCGTGGGCATCAGCGCTGACTCGAGCGACTCGCACGCCAGGTTCGTCGCCAAGCACGGGCTGAACTTCCCGCTGCTCGCCGATCCCGGCAACAAGATCTGCCGGCTCTACGGCGTCTACAAGAAGAAGTCGCTTTACGGGCGCGAGTTCATGGGCATCGAGCGCACCACGTTCGTGATCGACAAATCGGGCGTCGTGCGCCGCGTCTTCCCCAAGGTCAAGGTCGACGGGCACACCGACGAAGTGATCGCGGCGCTAAAGGAGATCGGCTAGCGGCCGATTCTCACGAAGCGGCTGCCCGGTTGGTATCGAGCAGATTGTCGCGCAGAAATGCGCGCAGCTCGGGCTCGACGCGCTTGCCCAGATCGTGCGACGCTTGCGGGAAATAGCGGGTCGATACCTTCGCGCCGCGCACGCGCAACGCGTCGGCGAGCTTGACCGCCTGGCCCACCGGCACCCGATTATCCCGCTCGCCATGCATGATCAGCACGCTGCAGCCGAGCTTCGGCGGCAAATTCGCGATCACGCTGCGCTCCTTCAGGATCCGCTTGCTCGGCCATACTTCGCGCAGGATCGACAGCTTGGTGCGTAGCGGCGCATCCGGCCATAGCGTGAGCGGGTCGTACAATCCCGATTCCAGGATCAGCGCGCGCGGGCGCGAGTCGTAGTCCATCAACAGACCCGCCGCGACCGCGCCATGCCCGAGTCCCCACACCGCCAGCCGCGTCGAGTCGACGTCGGCGCGCGCCGCCAGGATGTCCAGCGCCCGTCGCGACGCCACCACCGACGGCTGCCCCACGAATCGGCTCGGCCCCGACGATTTGCCGTAGCCCGGGATATTCACGCACGCCACCTGGATACCCATCGCCGCGATATCCTGGCTCATCTTCACGCAACGCTCGACGTTGCCCTCGCCCCCGTTGAGCACCAGCAGCCCGGGCAGCCGTCCATTCTCCGCGCTGCGCGTCAGGTAGCCCTCGATATGGTAATTCTTGGGACCCATCGCGACGTCGAAGTTGAATTGATCGACGTTCTTGTAATTCGACTCGATCGATTTGCCGGGCATCCGGCACGCGAGCATCGACGTGGCAAGCGCGATCGCAACTATCCAAAGTCTGGTCAATCTCATTATCGGGACCTGGTGCATATCTGGTGGTGGGCCAAGGGTTCGGTTGGGCAAATTGACGCGCAAGTTAATCGGCGCGCAAGTTAGTCGGAAAGTCGTCTGACGCCGTCCGTAATCTACTCGCGTTGTCACAAATTGAAAACAGCCTGGCGACCTTTCCGCAACATTGCAGATTGAATCGCGCCGGGGTTTCACCGATACTTGTTGATTCGCAAGCGTAATTTTCGATCTACGGCGGTATTTCGACCCGGTGGCAGCAATGGCAACGCAGGCACAAAAGGCATCTCCCGCATCGGCGGCAATCGATTTCGACAAAAACGGCGGCGTCGTCGCCGCCATCGCCGTCGATCACCTGAGCCACCGCGTCCTGACCGTCGCCTACATGAACCGCGAAGCCTTCGACGAGACCGTCGCGACCGGCCGCGCCTGTTACTTCTCGCGCTCGCGCAACAAGCTTTGGCGCAAGGGCGAAGAGTCGGGAAATTTTCAAATCGTGCACGAGATTCGCATCGACTGCGACGCCGACGCGCTGGTAGTCGCCGTCGAGCAGCGCGGCGACGGCGCCGCATGCCACATGGGCTACGAGTCGTGCTTTTTCCGCAAGCTCGACGCCGGCGCATGGAAAGTCGTCGAGCAACGCAAAGTCGATCCCGCCAAATACGGCCCCGGCTACGGCCATCAGGCCAAACCCGGCGCCGGCCACGGCGTCAAGAAGTCGGCGGATTGATCGCCATCGGGAAAAATCACATGCCTGATCAAGTACTGAAATTCGGCATCCCCAAGGGCAGCCTCGAGAATCAGACGCTCGAGCTGATGCGCAAGTCGGGATGGCGGATCACGGTCGGCTCGCGCTCCTACATTCCGACCACCGACGATCCCGCGCTCAGTTGCCGCATCCTGCGCCCGCAGGAGATGCCCCGGTACATCGCCGACGGCTCGCTCGACGCGGGCATCACCGGCAGCGACTGGATCGTCGAGAACAACGTGACCCTCCATCAGGTCGAGAGCTTCGTGTACGCCAAGGCCACGTTGACCCCTTCGCGATGGGTGCTATGCGTGCGCAATGATTCGCCGGTCAAGCGGCTCGAAGACCTCCAGGGCAAGCGCATCGCCACCGAGCTCGTGCAGTTCGTCACGCGAGTCCTGGCCGAGCGCAAAGTCAAGGCAGAAGTTGAATTTTCATGGGGCGCCACCGAGGCCAAAGTCGCCGAAGGAATCATCGACGCCGCCATCGACGTGACCGAGACCGGCTCCTCGCTCCGCGCCAACGGACTGCGCATCGTCGAGGAATTGCTCGTCTCGAATCCCGTGCTGGTCGCCAATCCGGCGGCATGGACCGACCCGTGGAAGCAGGCCAAGATTCGCCAGCTCGGGATCCTGATTCGCGGCGCGCTCGACGCCGACAGCCGCGTCTTCATCAAGTTGAACGTCGCCAAAGGCAACCTCGAAAAAGTGATCGCGCTGCTGCCGTCGATCACCGCCCCCACCATCTCGCACCTCTACCCCTCTCCCGCGCTCAAGGGCGTGGAATGGCTGGGGGTCGAGACCGTCATCGCCGAGCACACGGTGCGCGAGCTGTTTCCCAAGCTGCTCGAAGCCGGCGCCGTCGGCATCGTCGAGTTCCCGCTCAACAAAATCATCGGCTAGGCAGGGGCCGCGCCCGCCAACGGCGGGCGGCCTTAATATTGAGTGCAGGGCTCAGCCCTGCCCATCGCATAGTCGCGAAAAGATGCGCTGCGCAGATTTTCGCGTCTTCTTACTACCGGGTGCAGGGGTCACCCCTGCCCAAGGAAGTGTGAAACCCAGGCGGGTTTCACATTAAATTAAGTGATCCCATCCCCATCCCCTTTCCCCGCCCTCCTCTGCTATATGCGACTGACATGAAGACGCTCCGCACCGAGACCCGCAACGGCGTCGGCACGATAACTCTCGCCCGCGCCGCCGAGTACAACACCATCACCCCCGACCTGCGCGACGAGCTTGCCGCCGCCATCGATCGCGCCGACGCCGACCATGGCGTCCACGTGATCCTGCTGCGTGCCGACGGCCCCGCGTTTTGCGCGGGCTACGGACTCGATTGGTCCACGCGCGCGCAAACCAGCGAAAGCGGAGCCGCGCGCCGGCGCGTGTGGGACTCGGTCGCCGACTACGGCATGATCTCGCAATTCGTCAACGTGTACATGAAGCTCTGGTACGCGCGAAAACCAACCATCGCCGCCGTCCAGGGATGGTGCATCGGGGGCGGCACCGACATGGTGCTGTGCGCCGACCTGATAATCGCCGGCCAGTCCGCATCGTTCGGCTATCCGCCGTCGCGCGTGTGGGGAACACCGACCACCGCGATGTGGGTGTATCGGATGGGCCTCGAGCGCGCCAAGCGCTACTTGCTGACCGGCGATGAAATCCCCGCGCCTGAGGCCGCGCGCATCGGACTCATCCTCGAAGCGGTGCCCGACGGCGAACTCGACGCGCGCGCTACTGCGATCGCCGAGCGGATGGCGCGAGTGCCTGTCAATCAGCTTCAGATGCTCAAGCTGCTATGCAATCACACTGCCGAGAACATGGGGCTTGCGACTTCGCGGCTGGTCGGCTCGCTGTTCGACGGAATCGCGCGGCATACGCAGGAAGGCCTCGATTTCGTGGCGCGCGCGCAAGTCGCGGGCTTTCGGGATGCGGTTCGTGAGCGTGACGATCCGTTCGGCGACTACGGTTCCGGTCCGCGTTCCAAGACCCGCGCCAAACCGCGCGATGGCAAAGACGCGGGTTCAAAAAACCGCAAACGGCAGGGGTGAGCAGGGCTGAGCCCTGCACCCAGTATCAAGATAAGAAAAGATGCGGACTGCGTCCCTGTTAGAAGGGTGCGGGGAGAGGGAGTGGCGCTGTTTTTCTGTCATTCTGGAGCGAAAGTTGCTGTAGCGAAGAATCCCGGATCCTTCCTGGCCTCGCCCGTTACTTTACGGGAGAGGAGGGCGGCCGCATGGCGGCCGGTAGGTGAGGGTTCTGCGAGCGCATGACAAAAGCCCACCTGCCAGATTTTTTCCGTCACTCCGAGCGAAACCGCGGGACCCCGGCTCTTTTCCTTTGCCGTGTGTCTGTGACACTTCCCCTCAGCGGCGAGGCAGTTTAGAAGAGAGCTTAGTCCGATGACCACCAGCGACATTGCTCTTCCCGCCACCGGCGGCTTCCGGCTCCGAGGCGAGCATCTTAATCGAGTCGAGGCGTTGAGCGATGTAGTGTTCGGCTTCGCGCTTACCCTGCTGGGCGTCTCGGTCGAAGTGCCCAAGACGTTCGATCAGTTGCTGGGAACCATGCGCGAATTTCCCGCCTTCGCGATCTGTTTTGCGATCCTGATCTCGCTCTGGCACGACCACTACAAGTTCTTCCGCCGCTACGGCCTGGAGGACCGTCGCACCATTTTTCTAAATGGTCTGCTTTTGTTTATCGTCATCCTCTACGTTTACCCGCTGAAGTTTCTCTTCAGTCTGTTGGTCACTTTATCGACCACCACGGGCGACCCGATGGCTCGTATGCCGGACGGAAAACTGCTGTTGATGATACGAACCGATCAGGCGCAGTGGATAACTTTCATCTATGGGATCGGAGTCGCGGCGGTTTACGCGGTCCTGGCGCTTCTCTATGCCCACGCCCTCCGATTGCGCGGCACGCTTCATCTCAACCCGCTCGAGGCCTTTGAAACGCGCGAGCGAATCGTCGGAAATCTGCTGCGCAGCCTTCTTGGCCTGACTGCCGCCTGCGGCGCCGTCGCCATCGGCGGATACAGCGGCCGTTGGGCTGGTTACGCGGCATTTGGTTTGATTCCAGTGGTCGGGATTATCCATCATTCGATCGCCAAGCGGCGCCGCGAGCAGCTGATAGCGCCAAAGAAACAGGAAACGCGAGACGCCGCTGACACTCTATGAGGCCACTCGATGAACACCACTGACATTACTTTCCCCGCCGCCGAAGGCCGCCCGATGCGCGCTGCGTACGCCGCGCCGTCCGATTCCCAAAAACATCCCGGCGTGATCGTCATCCACGAAATCTTCGGCCTCAACGACGACATCCGGCGCATCACCGGGATGGTCGCCGACCTCGGCTACGCCGCGCTCGCGCCCGACCTCTACGACCGCGACGGCCTGCGCCTCATGTGTATCGCGCGCACCATGATGACGCTCAATCGCGGCGAGGGCGACGCATTCCACGACCTCGACGCGGCGCGCAAATTCATGCAGCAGCAGCCCGGCGTCGACGCCGCGCGCATCGGAGTCATCGGCTTTTGCATGGGCGGCGGATTCGCGCTGCTGTTCGCGGCGCGCACCCCGCTGGGCGTCGCCGCGACGTTTTACGGCGATGTGCCCAAGACCGCCGAACAGTTGCGCGGCGTATGCCCTGTGCTCGGCGGATTCGGCGGTCAGGACAAGTTATTCGCGGAGCATGGGCGCAGGCTCGAAAAACTGCTCACCGGGATGGGCGTCGATCACGACGTGAAAGTTTACGACGATGCGGGCCACAGCTTCATGAGCCGCAACCGCGGCATTCTCCCGTGGATCGGAAGGGTCGGCCCGATGAAGGCGGCTTACAACCCAGAGGCCGCCGAGGACAGTTGGAAGCGTATCGAAGCGTTCTTCGCCCGCCACCTCGGCCACTAGCAGCGATCGGTACTTTCGCTATACGCTTGTCCTCGCAAGCTCGGTTCGTACGCCTTTACAATCAGGGGGGAACAGTTTCATGCATACTCGATCGTTCGCGATCGTGCGTTCAATGGCTCTGCCGGTCGTGATCGCTTCGCTGTTGATGCTGGGATGGCTGAGCGCGGCTCAATGCCAGGAGCCGGAAAATGCCGCGGAACCTCAAAAGATCCAGAGACCGTTTCCCGATCTGAACGGAACCTGGACGGGCTCTACTACGGGCAAGACCGGTCACCCCGAGGTTTGCGGTACCGAGGACCTCTCGATGACGTTGGACCAGGTAACCGGCGATTCCACGTTCACGGGGAGCTATGTCCAGGGTCCGAGCGCTGAATGCGGTGGTGGCAGCGGTTCTCTGACCGGTAGTGTGACACGCAAGGGAGTCGTCAAGATAACTCTCGACACGCCGGGCTCCAAGAACCCGGACTGCACGGCAGACATGCGCGGACACGTCGACGACGCGGTGACGGAAATCACCGGTAGCTTCAAGCTGTCGAGCAAATGCAAGGAAGGGGAACGCGGTGGCACAGGAAGCTTCGACGCCAGTTTGTGAGCCTCGCGTGAAGGCCCACCTGCCCGGATCCGAGTAACTGCCCCGCTCCCCTCATAGCGGAGCGCGCACGACGCGAGAGCTTTAGCGTCTTGGGTAAGGGACCATTGAGGAACCAGCCTGCGGCCCGTCGCACAACCGCGCCGCGCAGATCTTCCTCACCCTGGCCGACTCCCGGCCATCTGGCGAGGGGATAAGCAGGCACGCGCTACTTGTTGTTCAGACCCACGGCTTGGCGGGATTTTGCGATTCGCTCGCGCGAGGCCACCAGCGCTTCCACATTCTTGGTGCCGCGGTAGCCCATCTGATCGGCCAGATATTCGGCCAGCTTGCGCTCCGAGATATTCGGCTTCTGCTTTCGTTTGTCTTCGGCCAGCTCGGCGAGCGTGGTCCGCAGCGTATCCTCGGAGTCCCTGAGCGTTTCGACGATCGGGGACGGAATCACAGAAATAGTCGTCATGCCTTCACCCTGCGTGCTGATTGTATGTGGTAATCATAGCACAACCGGGTCCGAGCGCTTGCATGCCTTAAGTCAAGCGAAATGGGCCCGCTAGCCGCCAACTTTTTGTTCCCCACGCAACATTTTTACTCAGAAAGCGAGTCTACGCCTGCGGGTCTTTCAGATGCGGGCGGGTCGCGTAAAAGAAATCCATTCCCGGAACGCCACGCGGCGTTTCGTCGTCGAATAGCACCGACACCACGCCGTAGAATGCGACGATCGTCCAGAACGCGCCGGTCCCGACCGGCGGGAACGCCGCCGTCGTCGCGCCAATGAGCAGCATCGCGATTGCGTCGCGCAACAGCCAGATTTCCTGCATCTTGATCGCGACTCCCGGCCTTAAAGCGCCCCGCCGCAGTCGGCCCCGCCGCGGGCGGCCCCGCCGCGGGCGCCCGGCGCCCTATTCTCCGCTCCAGTTGGGCTTTCGTTTCTGCGAAAACGCCAGCGGACCTTCGATCGCGTCCTTCGATCGAAACAGCTTCGACATCAAATCGTAGCGCTTCGCGAGCGCCGCTTCGACCGGCATCCCGAGTCCGTTCATCGCCGCTTCCTTGGTGGCCTGCAGCGACAACGGCGAGCATTCCATGATCTCCCCCGCCCACTTCTCGGCCGTGGCCATGAGATCCTTGAGCGGCACCACCTCGTTGGCGATTCCGTAGCGAAGCGCGTCGGCGGCCGTGATGTGCTTGCCCGTAAGCATCATGCCCATCGCGATCTTGAGCGGAATCTGGCGCGGCAGGCGATGCACTCCGCCCGCCGCCGCCGCCAGGCCCACCCGCGGTTCCGGCAATCCGAAGCGCGCGTGCTCGGCCGCAATGATGATGTCGCAAGCCAGCGCGATCTCGAATCCACCGCCGAGCGCGAATCCGTTAACTGCCGCGATGATCGGCTTGTAAATGTCGTAGCGCGCGGTAATCCCCGCGAAGCCGCCTTTGAGGCCAATGGTCCCGGTCAGCAGTTGCCCGCTATTCTCCGCGGTCCAGCGCAAATCGTTGCCCGCTGAAAACCCCTTGTCGCCGGCTCCCGTCACGATCGCGACCCACGCCGACTTGTCCGCGACGAAGTCGTCCCACACGCTGTCCATCTCGACGTGACACGGCGGATGCAACGCGTTCATCCGCTCGGGCCGGTTGAACGTGATGTAGGCGATATGGTTGCGCTTCTCGTACTTGATGAATTTCAGATCCATTTCGTTTTTCGCTCCCTCGCGGATTCTTTCTGTGCGTATTCTACTGCTCGTCGAGCAGTTCGAAAAACGCGTCGATGCTTTGCATCAGTTGCCGCCTGATTTGCGCGCGGCTCCCTTCGATCAGATGCATCGTGACTCGTCCGCTGGTGCCGTCGGCCAGGCTGACCCGCGCATCTTCGACGCCCGCGACGCTGTCCTGGTCGAAAATCCGCATCCCATATACCAGCGATCCGCGCTGCGACGCCCCTTTCACCAAAGTCAGCTTACGCACCATCGGGCTCTACCTCGTTCATATCGGTTGCTCTATAGCATAACGTTGACAATCAAGGATGATGCCCACAGAATCGCGCCGATGGAGAAAATGTCAACTGAAGTCCGGCTGAGGAAAAAAGTTCGATTCCCCCGATTCGCCCTGCTCGCGGTCATGTCGGTGGCGCTCGCTTCCGCTTTCGCTGGATGCGGCCTCGCCTACCAGGCCGGTACTCGAATCAAGGCGACGCGGATGTCGGATTCGCTGCAGGTCGGCCAGACGTCGCCCGAGGTGCATCGCTCGTGGGGCGAGCCCGACCTGCGAACCTATCTGCCGGGCGAAACCGAGGTCTGGAGCTACCCCTACAAGCCCAACAGCAACGACATTACCGCGGCGCTGCTGTACACCTCGTCCAAGGACGGCGACAAGGGGACGTTCCTCGATTTGAAGTTTGTTGGGGGCAAGCTCGTCTCATGGCAAGAGGCCGAGCATACGGTACCGGCCAGGGGACATACGGGCATCAGCATGGGAATCGGTGGCGGGCCGATCGGAAGCGGTACCGACACGCAACCGGGAGCGGTGCATTACTAGCCGTAGCCAATCGCTGCGCCATCGGTCAGTGGCATGGGGGAACACGTACTTGCAACTAGTCGGAATCATCGTGTCTAATTGAGCGGAAATGGGGGAAAATGATGATAAGTTCGGTGTGGCGACAGTGTCGTTGAAGATGACTCCATATGATTTGAATCCTTGCGGCCCGGCCCCGGCAGCCTCCCAACTTCTCTGGGGAAATGCCTGATGGCGACCGCACGAAAAAGCTTCGAGGCAATCCTGCTGGACCGCTCATGGGTCTCGGCGCAGGATCTCGACAAGGCGCGCCAACGCAAGAAGCCCGGCCAGGAGCTGGCCGACGTGCTGGTCGAGATGGGCGCGCTGGAGCCGCAGCGTCTGGCGCGCGCGCTCGCGCAGGAATACCGGCTGCCGTTCCAGGCCCATATAGATGAGAATTCGCTCGACTTGAGCCTCGTCGCGAAGATTCCCATCAATTACGCCAAGAAGAACCGCCTGCTGCCGCTGTCGAGCACCGACGGCGCAGTCACCGTGGCGATCGCCGACCCGGCCAACTACCAGCCGCTCGATGACCTGCGAATCCTCTACAGCGCGCAGATTCATCCGCTGGTCGCGCCGCCCGAAGTAATCGCCGAAGCAATCAACCGCGCGTACGACCAGGCGTCGGCCACCTCGGCCGAGGACCTGATGATCGACCTCGAGGAAGAGCGCCTCGACGTGGTCGCCAGTGAACTGGCGTCGGAGCCGACGGATTTGCTCGAGTCCGACGATTCAGCGCCGATCATCAAGCTCGTCAACGGCATCCTGTCGCAGGCGGTCAAGGACCGCGCCAGCGACATCCATGTTGAAGTTTTCGAAAAGGAAATGGTGGTGCGCTTTCGCGTGGACGGGATGATGTTCGACGTGCTGTCGCCGCCCAAGCGCTTTCAGCCGGCGATCACGTCGCGCGTCAAGGTCATGGCGGGCCTCAATATCGCCGAAAAGCGCCTGCCGCAGGACGGCCGAATCCGGCTGCGCATCGCGGGCCGCGACATCGACTTGCGCGTCTCGTCGATACCGACCGCGTTCGGCGAGCGCATCGTGCTGCGTCTGCTCGACCGCGCGCAGGCGGTGGAAGCCATCAACCTCGACCATCTTGGATTTTCCGGCGAGAACTTGCAGCGCCTTGACCGGCTGATTCGGCAGAGCCACGGAATAATCCTGGCGACCGGGCCGACCGGCTCGGGAAAATCCACGACGCTGTACGCTTGTCTGAGCCGAATCAACTCGCCCGAGAAGAACATCATTACGATCGAGGATCCGATCGAGTACCAACTGCGCGGCGTCGGCCAGATGCAGGTAAATCCGAAGATCGAGCTGACCTTTGCCAGCGGCCTGCGTTCGATTCTGCGCCAGGACCCCGACGTGATCATGGTCGGCGAAATCCGCGACAGCGAAACCGCGGAAATTGCGATCCAGGCCGCCTTGACCGGCCATCTGGTGTTCTCGACGCTGCACACCAACGACTCGTTCGGCGCGGTTACCCGATTGGTGGACATGGGGATCGAGCCGTTCCTGGTCTCATCGTCGATTCTCGCCGTGCTCGCGCAACGCCTGGTCCGCAAGCTCTGCGTTGATTGCCGCGAGCCCTACCGGCCCAGCGAAACCGAACTCGCGCGGATCGGAATCAGGGGGCTGGAAACTGCGACCAAGGTCTGCCGTTCCAAGGGCTGCCGGAATTGCCGCAACACCGGCTATCGCGGGCGAATGGCGATACAGGAACTGATGATCATGGACGACGAAATCCGATCGCTCGTCATGCAGAATGCCGACGCCGCGACGCTGCGCCGCAAGTGCACCTCGCAAGGGATGGTGCTGCTGCGCCAGGACGGCGCCGGGCGCGTGCTGCGCGGCGAAACCTCGATCGAGGAGCTGCTGCGGGTCACGCAGGAAGACATCGACTAGAGCGCCCGCTTAAGTCTTTTTTCACCGATGCCAGTATTTGCTTATCGAGGACTTGGCGCCAACGGCCGCTCGGTCAACGGCGTGATTGACGCCGATAGCGCGCGGACTGCGCGCGGCAAGCTGCGCGCGTCGGGAATTTTCCCCACCGACCTCAACGAGGAAACCACCGCCGTCGAACGCCAGGCCGCTGCCCGCGAGTGGCTGCCCTCGCTGTGGCGGCGCAAGATGCCGGCCTCGGACCTGGCGCTGCTCACCCGCCAGTTGAGCGCGCTGCTCGGCGCCGGCGTCCAATTGGTCGATTCGCTCGGCACGCTCAGCGATCAATCGTCGCGCGCCGCGACCAAGCGGATGCTCTCGCAGGTGCGCGAGCGCGTGCGCGAGGGATCGTCGCTGGCCGACGCGCTGACCAATCATCGCGACGTTTTCTCCGACCTTTATATCGGGATGGTGCGCGCCGGTGAGCAGGCCGCGGCGCTCGAGGCGGTGCTGGACCGGCTCGCCGAGTACAGCGAGCGCCAATCCGACTTCGTGACCAAGGTGCGCGGCGCGATGACCTATCCGATCATCATGATGTGCGTCGGCACGGCGATCATGGCGTTCCTGGTCATCTACGTGGTGCCGCAGGTCGCGACGATTTTCGAGCAACAGCATGCGGCGTTGCCGCTGGCGACGAGGATCCTGCTTTCATTTTCGGCGATCGTCATCGGCTATTGGATCCCGCTGCTGCTGTTGCTGGTCGGGATGATCGCGGGGATCAGCTTCGCGATGGCGACGCCGCGCGGCCGGCGCGTGTACGACACTGCGATCCTGAAGGTGTGGTACATCGGACCGACGATTATTCGAATCATCTGCGCGCGCTTCGCGCGGACGCTCGCCACCTTGCTGGCCAGCGGCGTCCAGTTGCTGCCGGCGCTCGACGCGGTCAAAGGCGTGGTGACCAACGGTCTGCTCAAGGACGCGGTCGAGCAGAGCCGTGAAAGTATCCGCGAAGGCCACGGGATGGGGCAGACGCTGGCGCAAAGCGGGCTATTCCCTCCGCTGCTGATCGAAATGATCCGCGTCGGCGAACGTTCCGGGGAACTGGAGCGGATGCTCGAGCGGGTCGCCGACAACTACGAGCGTGAAGTCGCCCACTCGCTCAGCCAGATGACCACCGTGCTCGAACCCGTAATGACGATAGCGATGGCGGCTGTTATTGTCTTCATGATGCTGGCAGTGCTGATGCCAATATTCCAACTCAACCAGCTGATGCAATGACAAATGCCCCGGAGGTAACCGCGATGAAGTCACGCCGCTACAAGCAGGATGGATTCACCCTGATTGAAATCATGGTGGTCATTCTGATCCTCGGCCTGCTGGCGACCATCGTCGTCCAGAGCCTGCGCGGCGCCGCTGACAAGGCCAAAAAGACCAAGGCGCAGGCCGACCTCGCCGAGATCAAGACCGCGCTCGATCGCTACTACCTCGACAACGGCTACTATCCGACCACCGATCAGGGTTTGGGCGCGCTGGTCTCGGCGCCGAGCAGCGGCCGCGTGCCCGGCAACTACGAAAGTGGCGGCTATATCGAGCGCCTGCCGCAAGATCCATGGGGGACCGCTTACTTTTACCAGAGCGATGGGAACACCTACACTTTGAAGTCGTTCGGCCCCAGCGGCGTCGAAGGCGCGGACAATATCGACGCCAGCCAATCGTCGTAGTGATGGCGCCATGAAATCGAAGCCCGGTCCAGCTTCCCGCCGCGCCAGCGCGATTGCGCGCGCGCCTTTCGGCGCATCGCTGAATTCCGCACCGCCGGGTTTCACGCTGCTCGAACTGGCGATCGTAATCTTCATCATGGGCCTGATGCTGACCGTGGCGATGCCGTACATTGGCGGATTTCGTCAGTCCGCGCTGCGCAGCCAGGCGCGCCGGCTGGCGGGCCGCGCAACTTACATGTTCGATGAGGCCAGCGGCCACAAACTCGTGATGCGGCTCATCTTCGATTTGGACAACAATGGCTACGCGGCCGCGCAGCTCGATCCCTATGCCGTCAAGCCCGTGTTCGCGCCCGACAACAGCATGGCGGGACGCCCGGTAAAGATGCCGGCGGCGATTCGGATTCGCGACGTAACCATCGAAGGAATCGGCACCGTCAATCGCGGCGCGGTCGCGACCTATTTTTATCCCGAGGGCTACGTCGATGCGACCGTGGTGCATCTCGACGACGCATCGGGCGACGTGATGACGCTCGAATTTTCTCCATTGACGGGTCAGGTCGCGATCATCAGCGGCGACGTGATGCCGACCGGGATGTCGAAGTGAAGCTTCTTCGCCGGCGCGCGCGCGCGTTTACTCTCATCGAGGTGATGGTCGCGATTGCGATCCTCGGCATCGCGCTGTCCGGCCTGCTGGGACTGCATCATCAGAGCATCCAATCCGTGATTCGCGCGCAGCAGACGACGCGAGCCGCGATGCTTGCGCAGGCCGTAATGACGGCGGCGGAGCTCGAGCGCTTTCCGGATCTTGGCTTCTCCAAGGGTGATTTCGAGGCGTCGTTCCCCGGCGAGTTCCACGACTTCCGATGGCAACGGATGGTCGAGGCCTCGGGCACGTTTCCCGACGTTCGCAAGGTCATGGTTGCGGTCCATTATGGTCCCGGCTTCACGCAAACCTTCTCGCTCGTCGAGTTCCTGCATTCGCCGATTCCGCCCGAGACAGTTCCGGGACAGGCGGCGACGCCATGATTAAACGGCGTATCGGCGCGCATCAGGCGCCGCGCGGCTTCACCCTTCTCGAGATGATGCTCGCGATCGGGGTGCTGGCGCTGATCCTCACGATGCTGGCGAGCTCGTTCCATACTATCGCGCAGAGCAAAGTGCACGCTGAAGGACGGCTCATGGTCGATCGCGAAGGCCGCGCGCTGCTCTGGCAACTGAGCAAGGAACTGACCAATGCCGTGCAGACTCAATACGCGATCAGCCATGTCGCGCTGCTCGGCACCGGACACATGGGAAATGGCCTGCCGATCGATACCATCACGATGTCCACCTTCAGCGCAGGCCATCGCCGCGCGCTTATCGGGATGACGCCCGAGAATATCGTCACCTACAATCTGACTCCCAATCCGGCGCAGCAGGGCTGGTACCTGCTGCAACGTTCGCAGCAGAGTGGATTGATGCCTACCACGGCCGCGCTGCAATCCATGGTGCTCGCGGACAATGTGCTCTCGCTTCATCTGCGTTATTTCGACGGCCAGAACTGGGGCGAAAGCTGGGATTCGTCGAGCATGCAGCAGGGAATACAGTTGCCGGCCGCGGTGGCGATCCAGATTAAGCTGGCCGCGCCCGGCGGCCACGTGATGGACTTCGCGACGCAGGTCACCGTGCCGATGGCGTTTTCACAATGGTAACGATGCGGCGAAGCAACGAGCGTGGCGTGGCGATCCTGGCGGTGCTGCTGGGAATCGCGCTGATGACGCTGATCGTCGTGGATTTCGCGATGACTTCGGGACTCGGATTCGTGTCGGCGGCCAATCAGGCCAACGAGCTGCGCGCCGGTTATCTGGCGCGGTCGGGAATCAGTATGGGGCTGGCGCTGCTGGCGGCGGACGCGCGCTCTGACGCGCAGTCGAAAACTCCGACCGACACCTTGAGCGACGTTTGGGCGGTGCCGTTTCCGCCGATGGATGTCGAGGGCGGCAATGTCTCGTTGTCGATCGTCGACGAAGCCCGTAAGCTCCCAATCAATTTGATGGTCAATCAAGGCGGCGCTCCCAACCAGGCTGCGATTGCGAAAATGCAGCGGCTGTTCACCATCCTCGACGTGAATACCGACCTGATTCAAGGTATCATCCAGTGGATTTCGCCCAATGGCGCGAACGGCGCCGGCGGTGACAGCTTCTACGCGGGGCTGATACCGCCATATGCGCCGCGCAACGGCCCGATGCCGACGATTGCCGACTTGCAGATGGTCGAGGGGTTCAACCAGGCAATTTTCAATCGGGTGAGCCCGTTTTTGACCGTGATGCCCGAGACGGCGGTGAACGCCAACACTGCGTCGCCCCAAGTGCTGGCCGCACTGGAGCCGCAATGGACGGAGGATCAAAAAGTCGTGCAGCAGATTGTCGAAGCCCGCACGATTCGGCCGTTCACCCAACCCACCGACATCATGAACCTCCTCGGCACCTCCGCCCCGCCGACCCTTGCGCACGACGTAACGATGCGCAGCCAATTTTTTACGGTTGTCGGCACCGGAACTTATGCGGGCGCCCGCAAAATCATTACCGCAACCTTCCAGCGCCAGACCAGCGGCGTCGGCATGCTCGCTGCCTGGCATGAAGACTAGGGTCCAGGGCGCCTAATGGCTCAACGAATACTTGCCCTGGAGTTCGCCGGCGACCGGGTGCGCGCGGCGCTCGCCGAGCGCTCGTGGAATTCGCTCAAGCTCGTCGGCGTGTACGACAAGGTCCGCGCCGATGACGAGACCGATCTCGGCGGCGCGCTGTCGCGTCTGGTCGCCGAGACCGGCCGGCCCGACATCGTGATATCCGCAATGCCTGCCGATCGCGTCGCCAAACGCCTGCTCGAACTGCCGTTCAAGGATGCGCGCCGGCTGCATCAGGTGGTTCCCTTCGCGCTCGAAGAGCACCTGCCCTTCCCGGTCGACAATGGCGCGGTCGCATTTACCCGCCTCGGGCGTGAGGCTGACCATACCCTCGTCATGGCTGCGATGGTGCGCAAGACCGAGCTGAAGAATCATCTCGATTTGCTGCAGAAGGCGGGACTCGATCCCAAGACCGTCACGCTGGCGCCGCTCGCGCTGGCCGCGATGTTCACCCGCGCGCGCAACGGCGCCAAGCCGGCCGCCCACCTGGTCGTCGAAGGCGATGAGTCATCCACCTCGGTGGTGCTGGTCGATCTGACGGGAGCGCCGCGCGCGCTGCGTTCGATTCCCGGCGGTCTGATGACGTCCGACGGATCGGTGGTCTCGCCGGATGCAGCCGCGCCGATTCTCAACTCGGTGCGTCAGACCCTGCTCGCGCAGGGTGGGGAAATCGATCAGACCGAGGTGATCCTCGCGGGTGCGGCGGCTGCGTATCCGCAAGTGCGTGGACTGCTCTCGGATTCGCTCGCCATGCCGGTCAGTGACGGTAGCGCGTTCGATTACACCGGGATCTTCGAAGGCTCGGTGCCCAACACCGGCAGGTATTCATCGTGCGTCGCGATGCTGCTCGGCGAGTTGCCCAGCAAGCCGCTCAATTTGATCAATTTCCGCCAGGGCGAATTCCTTTTTCGTGGCCGCATCCGCGGCGATCTCAGCCCCTTCTACACCTCGGGAATCCTCGGCGCCGCGCTCCTGGGCGCGTTCATTTTTCATTTCGGCATCGGCGTGTACGCCAATCTTCATCGCCTCAGCCAGGTCAACGCGGAAATCGCCGCCGCCGCCGGACCCGTCCTTGGCCACACCGACCCCGCCAACGCCAAGGCGCAGTTGAAGACCGGCATCGCGAAGATGAATCATCGGCTGACTCTAATCGGCGGCAACCTGACGCATTCGCCGCTCGACACGCTGGTGGCCGTGTCGCAAGCCCTGCCGACGCGATTTCCGGTCGAGATGGCCGACGTTCAGATCGATTCCAACGGCTTGCGCGTGACTGGCCAGGCGGATTCGTTCGCAACCGTCGATCAAGCCAAAGAAGCGCTGGAAGATAGCGGCTACTTCGGCTCGATCGAAGTCGCCCATGCCAAGGCCGGATCGGATCCGAGCAAGGTGGATTTTCGGATGGACGCAAACTTCAAGGGCGTAACCCCGGGAGTTGCGCGCGACAACCCCGCCAATGGGCGCGACGAGTAGCTGCGATGCTTGGAGAATGGTTCGAGAATCTACGCGAGCGGGCAATGGATTTCCTCCGCCCCTATCTCAAGCAAGCCGCCGCCCGCGTCGATCCGCTGATCGTGCAGGCGCGCGTCCGCTACCAGAAACTCGAATCGCGCGAACGCATCCTGGTGCAAATCGCCGCCGGCCTGGTCGGGGTTTTTCTCATCTACAACCTGATCTACCTGCCCATCGTCGATCTCAGCTCGGGGCTGCAAGCCAGGATTGTCCAACGACAACAGGATCTCGCCGAGGTTCGCCGGCTCGCCGCCACTTATGCGCAGCTCAAGGCGGACCTCGCCGCTGCCGAGCGTCGCACCGTTCCGCTGGGCAAGGATTTCTCGCTGTTTTCCATCGTCGAAGCGTCGATGACCAAGAGTGTCGGACGCGCCAAGATCGGTTCGATCGCGCCCGGCTCCGATCGCAAGCTTACCGACGGGTTCACCGAGTACAGCGTGCAGTTGAAGCTCGAGAACGTGAGCCTCGCGCAGTTGGTCGACGCGCTCTACGGCATCAATTCGCTGTCGATGCCGATCGGCGTCTCGGACATTCGCATCCAGCGCCGCACCCAGGACACTCATTCCTACGACGTTGACCTCACCTGTGTTGCGCTCGCCAAGAATACCTGATGCGCCCGGGAATTTGTCCGCGCAATACCGGCGAACCCGTCTCGTTCGAGTCGGTTACGCGGTTGTCGGACTGACGCTTTTCACCGCGTACCTGATTGCCACCTTTCCCTACTCCGCGACTCTCTCGAAGCTCCTCGCGCCGATGGGCCTCGAGGTTTCAAGCCGCAGCCAGAGTGCCAGCTTTCCCTTCGGCGCCCAGCTGGCCGGCGTCCGCTTGAGCTCGACCAGCCCCGCCTCTGCCGCTCCGCTCATCGAGAGCCCGGCCGTCACCATCGCGCCCGCGTTTTTCTCGATGCTGACGTTGCATCCCGGCGTCCGGGTAAAAGCCGCGCTCTACGACGGCGTCGTGAACGTCATGCTGCGCCCCAGCGGCGGCGGCACCGCTATCAGCTACGACCTCGACTCCGTGGATATCGCCAGTCAGCGCCTGCTCGCGATTCCCGGCGCGGGGGCTGCCGGCAAGCTTTCCGGAAGCGGCAATCTGTGGCTGTCTTCCGCTGTCATCGCGGCGACTGGCGGCGGCGAATTGAGCGCCGCGGGACTGACTATCACCTCGCCGTTCGCAGCCGCGCCGATTCGTCTTGGCGACGGGCATTCAAAGTTCAATTTGGATCAAGGCATCTTGACGATAGAGGAATTCACGACCACCGGCGGCGACTTGACCCTGACCGCCCACGGCACCATCCAGCTCGCGGCCGACCCGGCTCAAAGCGAACTCGCGATCGAATTCACTCTCTCCACGGCTCCCGCCGCCGCCTCGCAGCTGGCGGCCCTGATCGCGGTCTTGCCGCATCCCCCCGGTCCGCAGCCCTATCGATTGACCGGCACGCTCAACGCCCCGCGACTCAGCTGACGGATTGACATGCCCGCTCACGCCGGCGCGGACTTGAAAAATTCCAGCACCGCTTCCTTGTAATGCTTGTCGCCCGGCGCGCTCAGATGATCGCGTCCTTCGAGCATCACCAGTTTGCTGCCCGCAATTGCATCCCGCAGCAGCGTGGGCTTGGGAATCAGCACGTCCTTGGTCCCGATTACGATCATGACCGGCACGCGAATTTTTTTCGCCGCTATATGCTCGGCCATCAGACCTTCGTGATCCGCGCCCATGCACGCAGCCAACGCCTTCAAGTCGTTGCCGGTGCTCTCCGCGAATTGGCGAAACTCCCTCGCCCGCTGATCCGTCACTCCTGAAATATTCTCGGCGAGCAGCGCATCGACGATCGGTTTGCGGCTGAAAGATGGCGCCGTTGCCGACCCCGCCCCGATTCCGCCGAGCACCGCCGCGCGCAAACGCTCCGGATGCGACATCAGCAGGCCCGTAACGATTCGTCCGCCCATCGAATAGCCCATGATCAGCGTGCGCCTGATTCCCAGATGGTCCATCAGCCGGATCACGTCCTCGCCCATCGTCTCGCCGCCGTACGCCGCCGAATCGTTCGGCTTGCCGCTTTTGCCGTGGCCGCGGCAATCCAGCGCGATGACCCGGTAATGCGGTGCGAGCGTGGTGAACCACTTCGTCGCGCCCCAGTTATTCTCCGCGCACGATGCGAAGCCGTGCACCAGCACCACCGGCTCGCCGACGCCGTGTTCCTCGAAATAAATCTGCACGCCGTTGGAATCGAAGTAAGCCATCGTTCAACGCTCCTGGTTGGACTGTGTCATTTTGTCTTGCAGTCATAATCGAATAGCCGCACAACCTGCGCAAATCAAACTCGCACCGCACTCCCGGATTTTGGTTTGCCTCTCCCTGTCAGGCGACCTTTGCGTAACCCGTTCGCGGCTTTATTTTGCCTCTCCCTTGCAGGAGACCTTTGCGTAACTGGCGTTCGTTTTTGCCCCAGGAGTACGGATTGAGGACTTTGCCGAGCCGAGCGGTTGGCAGCGTGGATCTGCGGTCCGCCAAGCTGGTGGCGGGTGTGATCGGTGAA
>NZ_JBEKFG010000028.1:0-38542 GCF_050013435.1 Binatus sp. (SeqCode)
CCCCCCGCCGCACTATTTTACGCAGGCTGGAGAATCTCAGTGATGCCCGAGGATCGTCACGTGACGGCTCGCAAAGCGCCATCCCGCGGGCGTTTTGCGCAGCTTGTCCGTGTAATACCCAACCGTGGATTGCTGCACCCGCCCGTCCTTGCAGTGGTAATAAAGCAGGTAGGCGGTGCCGACGCCGGTTGCGCCTTCGAGTTCGAACGCAGGATTGGCGACCACGTGGAGCACCTGCGCGCCGCCGAGCGATTCCTTGTACAGCGCCGCGAATCGCTCGAGGCCGGCGCGTCCGCTGTGCTTGCCGAAGCGCGGGCTCTCGAAGACGCCGTCCTCCGTGAAGCAATCGATCCATTCGTCGTAGCGGCCACCGTCGATCGTCAGGCAATAGCGCGCATGCAGTGAGCGAACGTCCTCGCGATCTTCGAGTGTTCCTGTAATCGCCATCGCATCAACTCCTTGTATCGCCGTCGCTTCCGTGAGCGGCGCTCAAATCACGTTGGCCTCGCGCAGCCGCGCGACATCGTCCCACGAGTAGCCGAGCAGCTCGGTCATCAGCAGCTCCGTATGCTCGCCGAATTCCGGCGCATGCCCGCGCGGCTCCCCGGGCGTCTTGCTCAACTTAACCGGCATCCCGAGCAGCGTCAGATTACCGAGTGCGGGATGATCGTACTCAACAAGATATTCGTTGGCCCTGACCTGCGGATCGTCGGGCAAGTCGGACACTGAATTCACGACGGTATAGATGAAATCGCCGCGGCTCTTGAGGATTCGCATCCACTCGTCGCGCGGGCGCGCCGCGAACACCTCGTCGAGTATCACGATCAGCGCAGCCGCATTCCAGCCGCGTGCGTTGGCGGTAAAGCGTGGATCCTCGATCAGCTCCGGCCTGCCTATAACTTCGCAAAAATCTTTCCAGTAGCGGTCGGGCTGAAGCATCGCCAGCGAGATCCATTTATCGTCCGCGCATCGATAATGGTTCCACAGCGGATTGTAAGCGTTGGCGCGCGTGATGCGCGGAAATTCGCTGCCCAGGATGGTTCGTGCGACGACGTTCAACCCCTGCAACGCCATCATCGAACCCAGGTGCGACGCATCCACTTCCTGCCCGATTCCCGTTCGTTCACGCGCGAACAACGCCGCGAGCACTCCGTAGGCGAGCATGATCGCGCCCATCTGATCGGCGATTCCGCCGTAGATGTAGGTCGGCGTCGTGGTGCCGCTTCCGACCGCGTTCATGATTCCCGAGCGCGCCTGCCCAAGGTAATCAAACGACGGCTCGCCACTGTCCGGACCCTCGGGGCCGTAGCCGGACGCGCTCGCGTAGATAATTCGCGGGTTGAGCGGGGCCAGGTCCGCATAGCCGAGCCCGAGCCGCTGGGCGACGCCCTGGCGAAAATTCTGGACGAAGACGTCGCTGCGCGCCGCCAATCGATGCACGATTTCGCGCCCCTCGGGCCGCTTCAAGTCCAGCGCGATACTTTTCTTGTGCTTGTTGTTGGCCTCGAAATAAAAATTGCGTCCGCCCTTGACGGTCGCGCTGCCCGCGGCCGCGGTAAGTCCCCGCCCCGGGTCGCCCCGTTCGCGCTCCTCGATCTTGATCACCTCGGCGCCCAGGTCGGCGAGCATCTGCGTGGCGACCGGCCCTTGCTGCCAGATCGTCCAGTCGATAATCCGAATTCCGTCAAGTGGCCCACTCATGGAAATTCTCTATATCATACCCCCCTTGAGTTTGGGCGCCCCCGGACGCATCAATCATATATGGCCGCGCTCGCCCAGCTTCTCGACTTTCTGTATCCACCGCGATGCTCCGCATGCGGAACATCGCTCGCATCCGAAGCCGGGCAACGAAGGCGCGTTTGCGCTCGATGCGTGGCGCGAGTCGAGCGGATGCCCGAGCCGCGCTGCGAAGTGTGCGGCGGACCGCTCGAGTCCGCCGTCAGCGGCGCGACGCGATGCGCCCGATGCCTCGCGCATCCGCCACGCTATCGAATCGCACGCACCGTCGCGCGCTATCGCACCACCGCCGAGGACGAACCCGGCAGCCTGCCCGCGCTGATTCGCCGCCATAAGTACGGCCTCGATCAATCCGCCGGTCGCGCGCTGGCGCAATACCTGGGCGACGAGCTGCCGGTGTCGGCTGACGACTACGATGTGGTCATCCCGGTGCCGCTGCATTGGCGGCGCTTGTGGTGGCGCGGATTCAACCAGGCCGCGCTGCTCGCCGGCGAAGTCGCACGGAGGCTCGATCTTCCGCTGGATACCACCGCGCTATCGCGCCGGCGCTTCACCACACCGCAGACCTCGCGTCACCACGACGAACGCGTCAAGAACGTGCGCCGCGCGTTTGCGGTCACCAATCCCGAACGCGTCAGGAATCGCCGCGTGCTGATCGTGGACGACGTGATGACCACCGGCGCCACGGTCGATGAATGCGCGCGCGTGCTGCTCGCGGCGGGCGCGGCTTGCGTGGACGTATTCACGCTCGCGCGCGTGCTATGAGCGAACCGCGGCATGTCGACTGGGATGAACGCCATCGCGGGCAGCCACCCGGCGCAGCCGAGCCGTTCCTGGCCGCGAGGCTCGCGCGAATCCCGCGCGGCGTCGCACTCGACGTCGCCGCAGGACGCGGGCGCAACGCGCTCGCGCTCGCACGGGCGGGCATGCGGGTGCTCGCGGTCGATCGCTCCGCGGAAGCGATGCGCATCGCCGCCGCGGCTGCGCGGGCCGCGCGGCTGGCCATCTGGCCCGTGGTCGCAAACTTGGATAGCTTTCATCTCAAGGACGAATCCTTCGACGTCATCGTGAATATAAATTTCCTCGACCGCGCGCTGTTCCCGAAATTTATCCGGGCGCTCAGACCCGCCGGCATTTTGATCGCCGAGACGTTCCTGGTTGACCAGGCTGCGATCGCTCAGCCGCGCGATCCGCGCTTTCTGCTCGATCACGGAGAGCTTCGCGCACTCGCGGGCGGACTCGAGATAGAGGAATACCGCGAAGGGTTGACTGTTTCTGCGAGCGGCCAGCGCGCCTTTCGCGCGTCGATGGTGGCGCGGCGGAGGAAATCGAACTGATGGCGCCCCGGTTGACGTACAAAGCGGCCGGCGTCGATATCGCGCTGAAGCAGAGCCTGATTCCGCTCTTCGGCTCGATCGCCAAAACCACGGCCGGCGCGCACGTAATCGGCGGAGTCGGCGGATTTGGAGCGCTGGTCGGACTCAATGAGGCGCGCAAGATGCGCGCGCCGGTGCTGGTCGCAGGCACCGACAGCGTCGGAACCAAGCTCATGATTGCGTTCGAGAGCGGGCGTCACGAAACCGTCGGAATCGACTGCGTCGCGATGTGCGTCAACGACATCATCTGCCACGGGGCGCGTCCTTTGTTCTTTCTCGATTACATCGGCTCCGGCAAGCTCGAAAAAAAAATTGCGCTCGATATCGTCAAGGGCGTCGCTCGCGGATGCGCCCAGGCCGGCATGAGCCTGGTCGGCGGCGAGACGGCGCAGCTCGGCGGATTGTACAAGCCCGGCGAGTACGACCTGGCCGGTTTCGCGGTGGGAATAGTCGAACGCGCGCGAATTCCCAAGCCGTCCAGGGTGCGCGCCGGCGACGTGCTGATCGCAGTCGCATCCAGCGGACTTCACTCCAACGGCTTCTCGCTGGTGCGCCGCGTTCTGCTCGAACACGCCAAACTCAAGCTCAACTCGAACATCGCCGAACTGGGATGCACGCTGGGCGAGGAACTCCTGCGTCCCACGCTCATCTACGCGCGCGTCGTCGTCGAGCTGTTCGAGCGCTTCAAAATAAACGGCCTTGCCAATATCACCGGCGGGGGCGTGCTCGAGAACCTGCCGCGCGTGATGCCTGAAAACACCCGCGCATTCCTCGAACGCGGCAGCTGGCCGACGCTGCCGATTTTCGACCTCATTGAGCGCCTTGGCAAAATCCGCCGCACCGAGATGGATCGCACCTTCAACAACGGCCTCGGGATGGTCGCGATCGTGCCCGCGCGCGAGGCCGATCGCGTCGTCGCGCATTTGCGCCGCCGCGAATATGGGGCATATGTTGTCGGCGAAGTAAGGCGCGGCAAGCGCGGAGTGTCAATTCGCTGAGCCGCGGCTAATTCGATGGCGGAAAATCCGACGGTCAAACTCGGCGTCCTGATTTCCGGCAGCGGCACCAATCTGCAAGCGATAATCGACGCGATTGTGCGCGGCGATCTCAAGGCCGAAATCCGCCTCGTCATATCGAATCGGGCCGACGCGCAGGGCCTCGAGCGCGCCCGCCGCCACGGTATCCAGACCATGGTCATCGACCATCGCAAGTTTGCATCGCGCGAGGACTTCGACCGCGCGATCCTCGCCGCGCTACGCGATCGCTCGGTCGAACTGGTCGCGCTGGCGGGCTTCATGCGCCTGCTCTCGCCGGTGATGCTCGAGGCGTTCCCCGGCCGCATCATGAATATCCACAACAGCCTGCTGCCGTCGTTTCCCGGCATTCACGGGCCCAAGGACGCGATCGAATACGGCGTCAAGCTTGCGGGATGCACCGTTTTCTTCGTCACTGCGGGGGTCGATGTCGGCCCGGTGATCGTGCAAGCCGCGGTGCCGGTGATCCCCGGCGACGACGAACCACGGCTGGCGGCGCGAATCCTGCTCCAGGAGCATCGCATCTTTCCGCACGCGATCGCGCTCTATCAACAGGGACGTCTCGAGATCCAGGGGCGTCGGGTTATCATCAAGGGCGATTCGACCACGCCGAACTCCTCGCCGTTGGTGAATCCTCCGGTGGATTGATTCGGAAATTGAAGACGCTTTCGGCAATCGTGCCGATGCTCAATGAAGCGGCCGCGATCGCGAGCACGCTGGGCGCGCTTCGCCGCGGCGCTCCCGACGCGGAGATCGTCGTCGTTGACGGCGGCAGCATCGACTCAAGCGTCGCCCTCGCGCAACCATTGTGCGACGCGATGATTGGCGCATCGCGCGGTCGGGCGCACCAGATGAACGCGGGCGCGCGCGAATCGCACGGCGACGTATTGGTTTTCGTCCACGCAGATACGCTCGTGCCATCGAGCTTTGCGGCTGACATCGCGTCGGCATTGTCCGATCCCGCGGTGGTCGGCGGACGATTCGACGTAAGACTCGACTCAGCCACCCTCGCCTACCGGATTATTGGCGCGATGATCAGCATCCGCTCGCGAATCAGCCGCACCGGCACCGGCGATCAGGCGATTTTCGTGCGGCGCGAGGTCTTCGATCGTCTCGGCGGCTTCCCCGATTTCGAGCTATGCGAAGATCTCGAATTCGCGCGACGGCTGAAACGCGCAGGCCGCGTCGCGTGTCTGCGCGCCCGCGTGACAACGTCTGCGCGAAGATGGAATCGCGACGGAGTGATCCGTACCATCGTCAGGATGTGGCTGATTCGCGCGATGTACCTGATGGGTGTGGCGCCTGCCCGTCTCAAACGCATGTACTCTGACTCCCGCCAGCCGTGAAAAGGCTGAACGCGATACTGGACAGGCCATTTTCGCGCGGATAACAATGGTTCAAGCGAGGTACGACGTGCCGAAAGTCGAAGTGTACACAACTACCTACTGCCCGTTCTGCGCGCGAGCCAAACATTTGCTCAGGAGCAAGGGCGTGGCTTTCGACGAGATCGACGTGACCGACGACGCCGAGTTGCGCGCGAAGCTGATCGAGATGTCCGGGGGACGCCGAACGGTGCCCGAAATTTTCATCAACGGCAGGATTATCGGCGGCTTCGAGGAATTGAAGGCGCTCGACGACTCCGGAAAGCTCGACAATCTATTGGCCGAGCCGGCGCCAGCCTGAACCGCCACGACTCGCCCTCACCGACCGGAAATGGCGACGGGCGCATCGCGGCATGGTTGCCGCTACGCGCCCGCCTCCGATCGCAATTTATCGCGAACCGCTAATTTTGGGACGGCGACGCCACCATCCCCTCGTTCATGTGATGCAAGGCTTCGCGGTCAACCGACGAGTCGTATTTGATCGCCTTGGCCGTGACTGTGATCTGCGAGCCGTCGGCCGAGATCGACTGATTCTCGTTCACGATCGCGTCGATAGTGTCAGGCCATTTGTCGAAGGCCATCTTCTTCAGCTTGTCGCTGATCTTCGACTCCTCGATCGCATCGGGAGAAAACGGCTCCGTATAACTCAGATCGCCAAGCTCCGTGTACGGCTTGCCGGCCGGCGGCGATTCCGTGGTGACCCAGATATGCGCCATGTCAACGCGATGCACGAACACCTGCTGCTTTTGTTCCTCCTGCTGACGAGCAGCTTCCATGGCGCCGCATGCCCAAACGCCCAGCGCCAGTCCAATCACCAACAATTTTAGAATTTTCGATGAACGCATATCCTTCCCTATTGATTCCTGTCGATCTGATTTCAATTATAGCCGCGCCACCGCATATGTCTAATCGCAGCCTGTCGGGCGCTCGGTACACATTTTATTTCACCGAATGGCCGGCTAGGGCAAGCGATACGATCCGGCGGCGAACGCCCCCGCATCTCTGTCAGGGGTTCGCTGCGATCGGTAGTATTCCGGCGTGACCAGATTTGCCGCCTGCTTCATCCTCGTCTTCGGAGAACTCGCCTGGGGCGGGCTCTTCGCACTTGCAATTCCGCCTTTCTTCAACGTCGAGCGAGGCTTTTACAAATCCAGCGCTTCGGTGTATCTGGCCGCGTCGCTGACGACCGCGATCGGCTTGGGATTGCTGGCGTTGCGCGCCGGCGCGGCCGACGGACCGGGCGCGGGCTCATTGTGGACGGCGGCGGGGCTGTGGAGCCTGTCGAGCGCCACTGTGGCCGTCTATCTCTACACACTTTGGACTGAAAACGGTTTGCTCCGCGCGCGCTCGTACGCGCTTGGCCTGGGCCTTGGCCTGGTCGCGCTGATCGCCAACGTGATGCTTCTGATGCCCCGCGGCTTCGGCGCGGCCGCGGCTGTCGCCTACGGGCTTACTGCAATCACCTCGGCGCTGGTCCTGGGATTGGTGAGCGGCGCGATGCTGTTTGGACATTGGTACCTCATCGACCTCGAGATGCCGGTCGATTACCTGCGCACCTTCGTCCGGCTGCTGGCAATTGCGCTGGTCGCGGACCTCATCGCGCTCGGACTCGCGATCGCGATGCCCGCAGTGCTCGGCAGCGCCGGCGCGGCGGCGGCCGTTCATGAGCTATTCGCCGCGCACCTTGGACTGCTGGGATTTCGGCTGCTGCTCGGTCCGGTCGCCACGATCGTGCTGGTCTGGATGTGCTGGCAGACGCTGAAAATTCCGGAGACGAGGGCGGCGACGGGCCTGCTCTACATCGCGATCATGTCGGTGCTGGTTGGCGAGATGCTCGGCCGATTCATTCTATTCCGCACCGGAATCCCGCTCTGACACCGGCGCCGGCCCCTGCAATGACGCTATGAAGCCGATCCGAAGATGATCTGTTGGTTCTCGGTGTCGGTTCCCGTCACTGAGACCTTGGGAACCGGTGCGCCGCTCGCCTTCAACTCTTTGGGCGTGAACTTCGCGATCGTTCCGTTGCCGTAGTTCATAACCACCAGATTGCCGCTGCTGTCGAATGCCGCTCCCCATGGATTGGAAAAGATGGCACTGCTCAGCGTCACCGTTGGAGTGGGATCGCCAGAGCTGGTCAGTTGACCCTTCGCAAACTCCACGACCGTGTCCTCGTCAATGTTGGGGACCCAAAGGTTGCCCTTCTTGTCGAACGCGATCTCTCCTGGACCGGACAGGCTGCCGCTGCCGTCGTCTGACAGCACGATGTTGGGCGTCTTGCTACCGCCGCTGGTCAGTTGGCTGGCGGAGAATTCGACGATTTCACTATTAAGATAACTCGATACCCACGCATTCCCGGCTTCGTCGAACATCACAAAGCTCGGACCCTCCAGATCGGAGGAAGTGATGACTATGGCAGGCGTTAGATCTTTGCTGCCCGCAGCGAGCTGTGCTTTCGACAGTTCATCGATCGAGTCGCTAGATTCATCTACCACCCACAGGTTACCCTGATGGTCGAAGTTGCAGCCACCGAGGCCGTCGAACGTAGATGTACTGGTGATGATCACTCCCGGCGTCGGGCTTGGATCGGTTTTCAGGTCCTTGAGCTGCGCGGGATTGAATCGCACCACCTCGAGATGGCCGACAGTAGCCCAGAGGTTATGAGACTTGTCAAATGCGAGACCTGTCTCTTCGCTAAACGTACTCAGCTGAATTGGCGTTGGCGTCCCGCTCTTCTTGAGTTGTCCTGATGTGTATGACGCGATGCCGGTGATATCGTGCGCTACCCACAGGTTCGTGTTCCCACACCATGCGCGCGACGGCGTTCCGCAGGTCAGCATCAGGAGAGCAATGGCGGCGGCCGGAAAACGAACTCGTCCAATGAGGTCGCGAGTAGTTTGCATGTGACTCCTTTCCCAGAATGCGGACTGGAATGGTCACGTGTATCGAGCGGGCGCGTGTAACTCAAGTCGAGCCGGCGAGGACAAGCCTCGCGCGAGCGCCGCTGGTGCGCCCGGAGGGATTCGAACCCCCAACCCTCAGATCCGAAGTCTGATGCTCTATCCAGTTGAGCTACGGGCGCTTGCCTTGACGGACGCTCGAACCTGTCGAGTCTAGGCATGCATCCCCGCACGCGCAACCAACGTAATCGCGGCAATTCAGGACTGTTGACTCGCATCTGCATGCATTCATATAAATGACTGACTGGTCAGTGCATGAACAGAACAGCCACAAATTCCGCGATAATCCCCAATGGACGGCCGATTCGCGTTCACGACGAGCAAGCCGCCAAGCGCGAACGTATTCTGGCTGCCGCGCTCAAGCTTTTCGCACACGAACCGTACCAGTCGGTCACGATGGATCGGGTGGCGGAGGCCGCCGGGGTCGCCAAGGGCACGCTCTATCTCTACTTTCCGTCCAAGGACGCGCTCTACCTCGGCGTTTTGAGCGACGGTCTCGACACCGCCTATCGCACCTATCAAAACAGCGCCGATCCAAGGCTGCCGGTGGCCGAGCGGCTGCGCCGTTCGATCGAGGTGATGGTGGAGTTTTACGATCAGCGGCGCGATTTTCTTCAGTTCTTCGCAACTGTGGAACCGAGGCTGGCCGAGGCGCGCAATCGGATTATCGAGGCATCGCGCGAGCGCGGGTTCAATTTTTGCGCGTCGCTAATCGAAGAAGGAATCCGCACCGGCGTGTTCACCCGGATCGATCCGCGCCTGGCGACGTTTACCATCCAGGGCGCGATTCGATCGCTACTGCTGTATTACGGCGCCGGCCGGCCGGTCTCCGAGCTCAGCCGCGAGCTCGGCAACCTGATGCTCAGGTCGCTCGGCGCGGACCCATCACAAAACTTCAAGCCGGTGCATCCACAATGATTCGAACGATCGTTCGCCGGGCCATTCAACTGACAATCCTGATCGGGGTTGCTTTCGGATTCTTTTTGTTCGGCCGCACGTACTTGTGGCCGGCCGAGGATCATTCGGCGATCCAGACCGTCGGGATGATCGAGGCGCCTGAAGTAAATGTCACCAGCCGAATCGCCGGCCGTATCAAGCAACTCGATCTGATCGAGGGCGACCGCGTCAAGAAGGGACAGGTCGTATGCCTGATCGAGGATATCGATCTCAGAAATCAGCTCGCCAAATCGAAGGCTGACCTAGCGCATGCGCAGGCCAACCTGGCGCAGGCGCGACGCGACCTGGTGCGCGACGACGCACTCTCGAAGGAAAACGTGATTGCGGTCAAGGCTCGCGACGACGCCATCACCAGCGTCCAGCAGGACGAGGCCGACGTGCTCAGCGCGCAGGCCAACGCCAAGCTCTACGCCGATCAATTGGTCGACACCGAGATAAAATCGCCGGTCGATGGCGTCGTGGTCAGCAAGGCGCTCGAAGTCGGTGAATGGGTGACGCCGGGCGTGCCGGTGCTGACCGTCGATGACCTCTCGACGATCTGGGCGCGGGTCGATGTCGAAGAGACCGACCTGGGTCCGCTGTACATCGGCAAGACGGCGCAGGTCGAGTTGCCGACCAGACCGCCACTGGTTTTCACCGGGCGCATCATGGCGATCGGTCAGGAAGGACAGTTCGCAACCGAGCGCGACGTGCGGCGCGGACGTCAGGATATTCGCACCTTCTACGTCAAGGTGCAGGTGTTGCAGGCCGAAGGCGAACTCAAACCCGGAATGACCGCGCAAGTCAGCTTTCCGAGAACCGATGGAACCAGAGTCACCAGCAATACAGACCAAAGACCTGACTAAGCGCTTCGGCGCTTTCACCGCGGTCGACAAGGTCAGCTTCGAGGTCCGCCGCGGCGAGGTGTTCGGACTGCTCGGGCCCAACGGCGCCGGCAAGACGACTGTTGTGCGGATGCTGACCACGCTGCTGGCGCCAAGCGGCGGGCGTGCGACCGTGGCGGGTTTCGATGTCGCGCGGTATCCGCGCCAGGTGCGCGAAAATATCGGCGTCATTCCCCAGGCGCTCACCTCGGATCTCGATCTCACCGGATGGGAGAACGTCGACATCTACGGCGAGTTCTTCGGTCTGTCGCGCCGCGAGCGCCGCGAGCGCGGGCATCGGCTGCTCCATCTGGTAGGGCTCAACGAGCGGGCCAACGATCTGGTCGCGACCTACTCGGGCGGGATGCGCCGGCGGCTCGAGATCGCGCGCGGGCTGATTCATTCGCCCGACGTGCTGTTCCTCGACGAGCCGACCATCGGGCTTGATCCGCAAAGCCGGCGCGCGGTGTGGGACCTGCTCGAGACGCTGCGCAAGGAAAGCGAGATTACCATCTCGCTTACGACGCACTACATGGACGAAGCCGAGTCGCTGTGCGATCGGATCGCAATCGTCGATGCCGGCAAGATAATCGCGCTCGACACGCCGATCGGACTCAAATCGATGGTGCCGGGTGCGGACCGGATCGACCTGGTGGTCGAAAAAGATCCCGCCGCTATCGCCGAGATGCTTGCGCAGATGCCGTATCTGCGCGGGGTGAACCGCGACGGCGGCAACCGCCTGCAGCTTTCGACCAACGACGGCGCACACGCGATTCCGAAAGTTCTTGAGGCGGTCGATGGCGCCGGCGGCCGGGTAACTTCGATCACCGTGCAGAAGCTCTCGCTCGAAGACGTCTTCATCCACTTCACCGGACGCACGCTCCGCGATGAGCCGGCCAAGAAGGTCAGCTTGTTGGTGGGAGCCGGAATGCCGCAGCACCGCTGAGGGGGGATGGCGATGTTCGGGCTGAAGTTCCTCGCAGTCATGCGGCGCGACCTCAAGAAGCTGATGCGCAATCCGGTCACGCTGCTATCGGTCATCCTGATGCCGATCCTCTATCTCGTGATAATCGGCAATTCATTTCAGGGCCAGCTCAAACATCTGCCGGTTGTCGTCGTCGAACAGGATCACGGCCTCTACGCGCGCCGAATCGTCGAACAGTTGCTCGCGCTGCAGGCGGGACCGAAGACCGTGGACATCACCTTCGAGAACGACCCGGGCTATGCGATCGGCCAGGTCCGCGACGGGCTCTTCAAAGGCGTGGTGGTGATCCCGCCCGACTTCAGCCACGCGGTCGCGGAAGGCCGTATCGCGCAGATCGGATTGTTCACCGACAACGTCGACGCGATCAGCTCCGAGACGCTCGAATCCGCGCTCGACCAGGCGGCCGCAACCGTCAAGGTCACCTTTGTCACCGCGCGCGAACCCAAACTCAACGACATCTCACTGCGGCCCAACTGGTTGTTCCCGTACGTGGATTACGATCGATCGCTCATCCCGGGCGTCATCGTGATGGCCATCTTCATGGGATCGCTGATGTCCGGTGTGTTCAACTGGGTGATGGATCAATTTCTCGGCGTGACGGAGGGCTATCTGGTCACTCCCCTTTCACGCTGGGACATCGCCGGCGGCATCCTCGCCAGCGGCGTGACCGTAACCAGCACCGCCGGTGTGTTGGTGCTGTTTTTGGGCCTGTTGATTACGCGCGGGCGAATCCTCGGCGGACCCGTAGCGCTGGCGATGCTGGTGGGAATAATTATCGTCAGCGCGACGGGACTGCTGGCGATGACGTTTGCGCTACTGGGACGCGCGGGCCATCCGCGCCTGGTCGGGACGTTCGCGGGATTCCTGAACGTGATTCTGTTTTTTCCGAGCGGCGCGATCTACCCGGTTGAGAGTTTTCCGCCCTGGCTGCGAGCCTTCGCGCACGTCAATCCCGAGACCCATTCGGTGAGCGCGATCAAACAGATTCTCTTCAAGGGCGCGGACTTCGCCGCCGTCAGCGGCGACATCGCGTACCTGCTGGTGTTCATGGTCCTGATGCTGGTGGTCGCCAGCTTCTCCTTCAAACGCACCCTGTAATTTTCACCGGCCGCCGATCAGCGCGGGAGGGCTTCGCCGATCACGCGCCGAAGCTCGCCTATCGAAACGGGTTTCAGCAGCGAGATGTTCGCGCCGGCTCCCAGCGCCGCTTCGTGCAGTCCGGGCGAGTTGTGTCCCGACATCACGATGATCGGCGCGACCGGCAACTTCGCCCGCACGCGCCGGATGATATCGACGCCGGTGCTATCGGGCAGGCTCAAGTCCGTGATCACTAGGTCGGGCGGTTCGCCGTCGATCATCTGGAGTGCCTGGTTCGCGTCGAATGCGCCCACGCATCGATAACCCGAGCGCTCGAGCAGCCGGACGTATGCGTCCACCAGGTCGCGTTCGTCGTCCACGATTAGAATTTTTGCTTGTGCAGCCATCGGCGTGTGAAAAAATCGGCTAGCGGCCCGGCCGAGTGCCTCGCGCGGCCGGGAGTTGCGGCAGCGGTTCATCTGGTGCGGAAAGCGTCGCTTTCCCGGCTGCCGATTCGCCAATCGTCGGCAGCGTTATCCTGAAGGTGGTGCCTTTGCCCGCCACCGATTCAACCGCGATAGTGCCGCCGTGATCCTGCACGATCCGCTGGCTCAACCACAGACCCAGGCCGGTCCCCTTGGGTTTGGTCGTGAAGAACGGCCGAAACAGTTTCCCGAGCAGGTCGCTCTTGATTCCCGAGCCGTCGTCCGAGACTGACAGCCGAAGATGACCGGCAAGCCCCGGAGCCAGCCCGGTCTCGATGCGTATCAGGCGCGCGCCCGCGTCGCGTGCATTCAGTATAAGGTTGATCAGCACCTGCTCCAGACTCGTCGGCTCGGCCATCACCTCCGGCAGCGAGCGATCGAGGTTCGTTTCAAATCGCGGCGTGCCGCCCTTGCCTTCTGCCCCAACTATCAGCATCGCCTCTTGGACCGCCACGTTCATGTCCATCGCATAACGCACGCCGGGGCGCTGACGCGCGACCGAAAGCATGCTGTGTGAGATGCGGCTGGCGCGTTCGATGTTTTTTTGCAGGACCAGCAGGTCGTCGCGCGTCTCGGCGCTGAGATCGTCGTCCGACGCCAGCATCAGCTCGATGCGCGCCGCCATCACGGCCAGCGGGTTGTTCAATTCGTGCGCGACTCCCGCCGCCACCGCCGCCAGCGCGTCCACTGTTTCATTGCGGCGCGCCTCGCGCTCCATCCCAAGGCGCTCGCTGATGTCCGCGACGAACGCGATTGTCAGCTTGCCGCCGCGCATCTGAACCACGTTGAGACTGATCTCGGCGGAAAATTCGCTGCCGTCTTTTCGGCGTACCGCAACCTCCATCCCGCGGCCCATCATGCGGGATTTTGGCGCCTTGAAAAATCCGTCGCGATGCACCTGGTGGCGATAGAGGAAGCGCTGCGGCACCAGGACTTCGATCGGCAGACCGACGAGTTCCTCTTCGCGGTAACCAAACAGCTCCTGCCCGCGCGGATTGAGCTGACGAATCTTCCCGGCTTCATCCACCGAAACGATTCCCTCAACCGCCGATTCGAAGTACCCGCGCGCACGCAGGAGCGCTTCCTCTTGCGCCGCATCCAAGGTCCGAATCCTCTTGGTGTAGTGGGATACCACCAGGTAGACCAGCAGCGTGTTCACGCATACGTTAAGCGCCCACGAATGCGGCGGCATCAGCGATAGCACCCGAACGCAGATCACCAGCCAGATGAAACAGCCAAGCACGTAGAAAAGCGCGAGCCCTATCGGGTGGCCGCGGTCATTGAACAGACGGTTCAATGCGCATTCTCCGCCGGATTGTTCGAGCCGTCATTGCGAGCCATCAGGCTCTTCACTGTAGCCTCCCGGCGGGCATCAAGGTAGCGCCATGGCAGAAGGTAGCTGCTCCTCCTATGTCATTTTTTCACCTCCGAACCGAAACTACCCATATCCGCGCCGTCTTCATCCAAGCGGCCAAGTCGCCAAAAATCTCCCGCGCACGACCGTCGGCGCCTGCGTCAGCTGCTTGCTGCAAGCCGGGGCGGCCGGGACCGAGGCGGTCCCTCCTGCCGCGCGATGGAGCCGGATACCTCGCTAGTCGGCTTGCCAATAGGAGTGGTGATACACGCCACGCGGGATACCGCGCCGTCAGCGTCACGAATCGGGAGGATCGTCATCGCGACCGCGATTTCGGCGCCGTCGCCGCGCAGCTGAAGGGTTGGAAATCGGGGCACGACTTCTCCGCCTAACGCCCGCTCATAAAGCCGCCGGATTTCGTCGCGCCGCGCTGCCGGCAGCAGAATCTCGTTGCTGCGGCCGACAATCTCGATGTCTTCATATCCATATATCTGACGCGCTGCCGCGTTAGTCGCCGTGATTATCCCGGCGGCGTCCACACTGTGAATTCCGTCGGGAAGCGAATTGACGATCATCGCCATCAGTTCCTGGAACTCTTCGCGTCGCTTGCTCTCCATCGCCGACGCGGCCGCAGCCACAAGCTCGTCAAAGCCTTCGGGCTTGAGCAGATAGCGATACAAACCGTTCTTGAACGCGCTCGCCACCACCTCTTCGCCGCCGTTGCCGGTCAGCATAATTACCCGGCTCCGCGGCCATCGCTCACGCACGCGCTGAAGCACCGACAACCCGTCAATCCAACCCAGCCAGTAGTCCGTGATCACGACATCGCAGCCGTCGCGCTTGAGATGCGCATTGAACTCAAGCGGACCGTCGGCGGCCAAAATCTGCGCGCCCGGAAATGCGCGCCGGAGCCGGGCCTGGATAACCATCCGATCCGTTGGGTTGTCTTCTACGACCAACAAGTCCATTCGAAAAAAATCCTCGCGCATGACATCGCGCTGTTCCATGCCATAGCAGAGCAATCACTATGCCGACCCGAATGTATTTCGTGACCGCTGAGAATACGCGCGAGATGGCTGGGAATTGCGATCGAAGGGCCGCGGGACGTGCTCCATCGTCATTCAATCGTTCTGCAAGTGACGCAGATGCGTCCCGCGATGAGACACCTTCGAGCCTCTCGCCCTTGCCCCTTCTAGCAGGCCGTCAGGCCCCATCTTTGTTTTAATACTGAGTGCAGGGCTCAGCCCTGCCCAAGGAAGCGTGAAACCCACGGTGGGTTTCACATTAAATCAAGTTCTTCTTGCTCAGCTTGCGCTCGAGGATTGCAGCTGGATGTAGTTCTCGATTCCGATCTGCTTGATAAGGTCGAATTGTATCTCGATGAAATCGACGCTCTCCTCTTCCTCGTCCATGATTTCCTCGAGCATCTCCCGCGTGACGTAATCTTTCACCGATTCACAGTGCGCGATTGCGGCGCGAAGATCCCCCAGCGCCTTGAGCTCCAGCTTGAGATCGCACTCGAGCGCTTCCTTGACGTTCTCGCCGATCAGCAGCCGATCCAAATCCTGAAGATTGGGCAGACCCTCGAGAAACAGGATGCGCTCGATCGCCCGATCGGCGTGTTTCATCTCGGTCATCGACTCGTCGCGCTCATGCTTGGCGAGCTTGGCGACACCCCAATGCTCGAACTGTTTTCCGTGCAGGAAATACTGATTGATCGCAGTCAGCTCGTTGCGGAGCACGACGTTCAGAAACTGGAGTACCTGGGGGTCACCTTTCATGGAACCTTCTCCCGGAAGACGCGGCTATGGATGGCGGTAGTATAGGGGCAAATCGGTCCCTTCAAAAAGTAGAAAGTGAAAAGCGAATCGACTAGCCTTCGGCGCCGCAGCTATCCTGACGAGCTTCGCCCGAGACGGCGTTGGCGTCGAGCATCTCGCGAACGCCCCGCACGCATTTGCCGCACTTGGGCTTGACGCCGAGCGCGCGGTAGAAAGCCGAAACCGAGCATTCCCCGGTGCCGCCTGAGGCCGCGCGATGCGCGCGCGCCTGGCGGTCGGTGATAGCGTTGCAGATGCATAAGTACATTCGCGGTCATCCTCTCGATAATGAGAATGATTATCAATTTCTTACGCATCCCGCAAGCCTCCCCCGACATCTATCCAAATTCCCCCCGAATTTACTGGATTTTCTCGTATCCCCCGGAATTACGTCCGCCAGTCAGGATCGAGACTCCCGCGCAATTTCGCGCGCTTTCTATCGAAGATAGGTTTGCTTGAGAAAATCCAAAGTCTTGCGGAACCGCTCGTGCCCGCCTGCTCCGATCTGCTCGATTTCCAGCCGCTCAAAGTCCACCAGCAGTCGTCGCTGTCTGTCGGCCGACAGGTGCGCCTCGGCCAGCGGAAAGAGGACATTGTTTTCCTTGGAGATGTGGGCAGTCATAAACACGCTGTAGTCTCGCGCGCTCCTAATCACCGCGATTGCGGCCGCGGGATCGCCCGAGCGGTGTTTTTGCCACGCGGCAGCCAGTTGCCGGATCAGGATGCGGCAGCGCTCATGCTCGTGCATCACGTCGAGCATACGGTCGGCGTTGGGGACGCCGGCCGCTTCGAGGGCGGGAAACAGAAATTCCTCCTCCTTGCCATGGTGGCATTGGTCGGCAAAGACCTGGATGAACTCCAGCACTTGGCCGAAATGCTCCGGATTGACCTTCTCCTTGAAGACAAGCCGCTGGCATAATTTATCGAGAATCGCGAGGACCAGCGTCATCGCTTCGTGCTCGTCGCGCAGTTGCTCAATCGCGGTCATGTGCGTTCCCCCTGTCTGGGCGATGCAGCTGGAAGTCGTCTCAACCGGGTATTCCCATTTTGAATCCTGATTCAGACTCCCACCAACGCCACGCGCCTTGCAAGCGCGCTATGGCGTGCCAACACGCTGCTTGGCATTTCTCCGCCTTGATGGGATGCGTGAAGCGCACAATCGCGGCGATGCTAACTGGTTCCGGGAATCATACGGCGACGAGCACCGATCCGGGCTCGTTCCCCTTCGGCTGCGCTCATGGCTTCGACTAGTGGTAGCGGTGTTTATCTCGAGTAATCGAGTACTAAGGGCAAACCCCGCCCCCATCTTTGTTTTAACGGTGGGTGCAGAGCTCACCACTGCCGCGCGACACCGGAGCGCGGCCTTAACGGTGGGTGCAGGGCTCAGCCCTGGCCGTGGCGACGGCAGCGCAGTATTAAGCCGTTGGCAGGGGCCGCGCCCGCCAACGGCGGGCGGCCTTAATGCTGAGTGCAGGGCTCAGCCCTGCCAGGGGTCACCCCTGCCGCAGATTTTCGCGTCTTCTTAACACCGGGTGCGGGCGTCACCCCCGCCCGTCGCCACAGCTGGCCAGCGTTACGCCCGAGAGAAAAAGACGCGCCGCGCGGATTTTTCGATTCGTTACCGGGTGCAGGGGTCACCCCTGCCGCGGAAGGGTGAAACCCGCGCAGGGTTTCACATTGAATTAAGTGAATTTCCTGCTCACCCCTGCCTAGCGCATCTTCTTCTGAACCGCTGCCTTCTTTGCTTTCGGCGGACGCCCGCGGCGGCGCTTCTCGACTCCGGTCGCTTCGAGTTCGTCCTCGTCGGGGCCGAATGCGCTGTCAATTTGCACATCGTCGTCGGCGGAGCGCACCGGTTCGACGTGCTCTTCCGAGTCATCGCCGCCGCTCTGTCTTGGAAAGCAGCCGGCACGGCTCCCAGTGGGCCACCGCCACCACCGCGAGCGGGCCACAACCGTCAGACTGGCGCCGAGTTGACCCTGGGGAGCGGCTATCGGGCCAAAAATCTCGTGGTCGCAAAGTCAAAATGGAAATTCCGGTTAAAGCCGGGCTCGAACTCTGCGTTTGTAAAGCGCCCGCTGTCGGTGCTAATCCGATTCGGGATTGAAAACGGAAATTCCCGCTCAAAGTTTCATAGGGCGCCGCACGCGCAGACTCGTCACTCTCGCGCTAGGACTCGGCCTGTTAGCGATCGTCGCCATGGGCGTTCGCTTGTCGTGGATCGCTATGCACGTGGCTACCGGCTACGCGGCCAAGGTCACCTGTTCGCTGGCCCTCAACTCCGGTCAGAACCCGGTCCAAGTGTTTCGGGACTACGTGTCCCTCGAGCTCTCACCGTTCGGTCCGGCGTTGCGCGTCTCGGTATCCGAGCGCGGAGCCGAAGCGAGCGCGTTCGGGCTGATCCACGTGCGCGCGGTGTACCGGCGCGGTCTCGGCTGTACGCTGGTACCTGATGGGAGCGAAGAGCGGCTGGCGCTGGCGAAGGGAATCGATCTGCCGCGCCGCAGGCTCGACCCGGCCGTGCCGTGGCCCGACGGCGGCGCGGGGCCCGCGGCGCCGTCACCGTCGCCTGAAATCGCAGCGGCGATCGAGCGCGCCTTCCGCGAGCCCAACCCGCCCGAGCCCGGTCGCGTACGCCAAACGAAGGCCGTGGTGATTGTACAAGACGGCCGCCTGGTGGCCGAGCGCTACGCGCCGGGCTACGGTCCCCGGACGCCGATGCTCTCGTGGTCGATGGCGAAGAGCGTCACGGCGACACTGGTCGGCATCATGGTGGGTGACGGCCGGCTGGCGCTGCACGCGCCGGCACCGGTGCCCGAGTGGTCGGCGCCCACCGACCCCCGCCACGCCATTACGCTCGACCAGCTCCTGCGCATGTCGAGCGGGCTTGCCTTCGACGAGCATTACGGCGCAATCAACGATGTCTCGCGCATGCTCTTCACGAAGCCCGACACGGGCGCCTTCGCCGCATCGAGCCCGCTGGAGGCGCCGCCCGACACGATTTGGTCCTACTCGAGCGGCACAGCGAACGTGGTGGCGCGGATGCTGCGCGACGCCTTCGGTGGCGACCTCGCGGCCCTGGTGAGCTACGCCAATGGGCGCCTGTTCGATCCGGTTGGGATGACGAGTGCCTTTATCGAGCCCGACGCGTCAGGCACGCCGATCGGTTCTTCGTTCGCCTTCATGACCGCCCGTGATTGGGCCCGCCTGGGCGAACTCCACCGGCGCGATGGGGTCTGGAACGGGCAGCGCATCCTGCCCGCCGGTTGGGTGCGATACGTGACCACCCCAACGCGTGGCGCACCCAATGGTCAATACGGCGCCTTCTGGTGGCTCAATGCGGGGGCACCCGAAGACCGGTCGCGGCGCATGTGGCCGGGCGTGCCGACCGATGCGTACGCCGCCACCGGGCACAGCGGCCAGTATGTGGTCGTCGTGCCGTCGGCGAAGCTTGTCGTCGTACGGCTCGGGCTCTCCTTCCCTGACGACGGCAACGAAGGCGTCGCCGAGCTCGTGGCCGACGTAATGCGCGCGCTCCGCTGAGCCGGGCGGTCTCTTCTATAGTGTGGTCGCGAAAAGATGCGTTGCGCAGATTTTCGCGTCTTCTTAACATTGGGTGCGGGGGTCACCCCTGCCGCCCACCGCGCAGGTGATTCTGAGCGGAAGTTGCTGTGATTGAGCCGAAGCCCTGAGCGCTGCCGAAGGGGAAGAATCCCGGTTCCTTCCTTTTCTGTCATTCAGAGCGGAGTCTGCGCAGCGAAGAATCCGGGAGTATGTACTTGACGCAAATGGCCGATCTTCTTTCCACAGCTGTGGAGACACGTTTCATTTCTTTCAGCTAGATTTTGTTACTCGATCTGGCTTCGGCCAGCCATCGGGCGGCGGTTTTTTCTCGAAGGATTTCCGCACCGCTTCCTTCCAATTTTTGTCGATGACCAAAACGTCAGGCTTAGGCCCGCGCGGGTTCGTCTTTTTAGCTTTCTTTTTGGGCATAGTTATCCACAGTTTCGAGCGATGGGTGCGCACGAAAAATCGCCTGAAATCACTTGCTGTTTACGTCGATCCGGCAGGGAATGGATAGAGAAGGAAGGTGCGGGAGTGGCGGAACAGGTAGACGCAAACGCCTTGGGAGCGTTGGGTGGGCCACACCATGCGGGTTCGAGTCCCGTCTCCCGCACCAACTTTGATTTCTGTGTTAATCCCTGCATCGAATCATACGTTCGCCAAAAGTGTATTGCGATAACGGAGTCGCTTGCCCTGCGCTTGACGGATGGCGCGGGCTGTGCGTTCGCCGTCATCAACCTTCCGATTGTTCCAGCGAAAATCAAACTCGGCAATGTACCGATGGAGATGCTTGCGGCTGACGTTGTGGAACGTCCCGTAGATGCCGCGCTTGAGCAGCGAGAACGCCGATTCGACAGTGTTGCTATGAATCCCGCCCGGACGCGCGTACTCGCCTACGCGGTGATTGGTCATATCGTGTTTGGCAAATGGGCTTCGGATCACATGACTTCGATAGACAACCGAACTGTCTGTCATGAGATGCGCATCAGCCGCGATATTCTCTTGCAGGATGCGTGCGAGATTGTTGGACGTAACATCGGCGGTTACGAACGACCGAATGTTGCCGTCTCTCTGGACAAGCGACACGACCGGAGTTTTACGAGTTTGCAGCCAGCCCTTAACTGGACCTTTGCCCTTTTGCTTATTGCGCGGCTTTCCGCCGACATAAGTTTCGTCCGCTTCGACAGTCCCGCTTAACTTCGGTTGCACGCGATAATCTTCGGCCAACGCAAAGCGAATACGATGCATCAGGAACAGCGCCGACTTGTAAGTAACTCCGGTCTCGCGCTTGATCTGCAACGCGCTTACACCTTTCTTGCTGGAGCAAGCTTTCCAGAAGGCATAGGCCCAATGCCGCATCGGAATCGGGCTGTCCTCATAGACGCTGTTCACGCGCACAGTGAATTGCTTGTTGCAGGAACGGCAGCGCCACAGGAATCGCTTATTGCGCTGGCCAGTCTTGCGGTCCCGCATTTGGTAAATCTCGCGGCTTTCGCAGTGAGCGCAGCGCGGGTCTTTGCCCCAACGCTGTTCCTCGAAGAATTCCACGGCGGCGGTTTCATCCATGCAAGCGCGTGGAAGTTTCGCGACGATTCCCGACTTATCCGAAGCAACCGGCCTTTGTCCTTTTGCCATACGAGATAACTTAGCAGAATTATATCTTTGAGTCAAATATAATGAAATCATTGACGGCGCTGCTTGTTGTATTGCTGTGCTTGTTTGTCGGTATGAATGTCTCGGCTCAAGGCGGTTCACCATCCGTCGGGAATAGCCAGAACCAAGAAACCAAAGACCAGCAATCCCAGACTCAGAAACCGCCAACTCCAGCTGGAGCATTCATCTCCATATCCGCTACGCCTGCTAATCCGACCCCAACCCCAAACGGAGCCAAGCCCGATGATAATTCGCAAAGCGTCAAAGATTGGTTCTGGCAGAATCTGACGGGCTTGTTGCTGGTGCTGGTCGGCATCTGGGCCGCTTGTATTGCGCTGGGCACCCTCGACCAAATTGCAACACAAACCAGCGCCGCGACGACTGCGGCAAATGCCGCGATGAAGAGTGCGGACGTATCGAGCCAAGACCTCGAAATCGCGAATCGTGCCTATTTGTATCTGTCGGAAGTGCGCATCAGATTCAGTGAAGCTGAAACGGTTGACGACGATGAGACGATTTATCGGTATGAGATTTTCTATCCGATCTATAACGGTGGTCCGACGCCCGCGCTTTACAAGGGAGTCTTCGCGCGGGCCGAAGTCTTGCCCACGGCTCCCAAGGATATCAACCAAAACGCCCTCACATTCGATAAGCCGCAGGACGCTGTCATTCCCCCGCACGTGCCGCAACCGATCAGCGGTCAATACTCGTCCTTCGTATCCAAAGAGGAATTGGACGATCTGCGCGCAGGGAAAAGAAAACTTTTTTTCTACGGAGTGCTCACATATGACGACATATTCGGCAAGGAACGGCACACCCGATTTACCCTCGGCTTTAGTGGAACACCCGAAAGGCCGCCGAATCTCATGCTGATGGCTTTCGTGAGCGGCAAGGGCTTTAACTGGTTCGACTGATAGTCGAACAATCGACAGAACGCCGATTAAAAGGATCGCGAGCGAAAGGCAGACGAATCCGGCTGCATTTGCGTCAAGTATATACTCCCGGAAGAATCCCGGATCCGGGTTCCTTCGCTTCGCTCAGGATGACTCAAAAAAAGTCCTAACAGGCCGGCAGGCCGCATCTTTTCTTCTCACTGAGTGCAGGGGTCAGCCCCTGCCGCCCACCGCGCAGGTGATTCTTGCTTCATGCCGCGCCCGCCAACGGCGGGCGGCCTTAGCACCGGGTGCAGGGCTCACCCCTGCCTAGCGCATCTTCTTCTGAACCGCTGCCTTCTTTGCTTTCGGCGGACGCCCGCGGCGGCGCTTCTCGACTCCGGTCGCTTCGAGTTCGTCCTCGTCGGGGCCGAATGCGCTGTCAATTTGCACGTCGTCGTCGGCGGAGCGCACCGGTTCGACGTGCTCTTCCGAGTCATCGCCGCCGCTCATTTCTTCGGACCCGGACCATCGGACAGCGAACGGCTTGGCCAATCCACCCTGACCGCTGCGAGCTTCAGTGTTCGCTTCGTTCTGGCAATCGACGCAAAATTGCGCGAACGGGATGACCTGGAGCCGCGCCAGCGGGATTTCATCGCCGCATCGCGCGCAGGTTCCATACACTCCCGCTCCAAGCCTGGCGATTGCCGCGTCGATCGCGCTCAGGCGCTCGCGCGCGCGGTCGAACAACGCCGCATGCGTATCGACTTCTGACAGCGATCTCGCCACATCCATCTCATCGGCAGGCGGCTGCCCGCCATTGCGGGCTTGCTCGCGCATCAATTCCTTGACCCGGGCCAGCGTTTCGGCGCGCTCTTTGGCAAGCAGATGCTTGAGCGCGTCGATTCGCCGCCGGGCGGTTCCGCCAGTGTTAACTGCGGCTTCCATTTTGGTTTTAGGCCTCTTGCGAGTCTTCGTCGGTCGAGTTTTAGGTCGAGTCTTCATAAGTTAGGACCGTTCACGCGCATCAGTCCGTATCCTAATATGAGCATTGATCGCGCCTCGCGCCACTGTAAGAAAAAAACGACCGATCTCAATAGTCTTACTGAACACCATCCGAGTCGAGTCCTTCCTTATACGGAAATTATTCCAGATGGTTGCCAAATCGGGAGTTGCCGCTCCCGAAGGGCGGCATTGTAACCGGATCGCGCGGGACGTGCGAGAGCCCTGGATACGATTGAATCCGCATCCCGGCGGGATCTCATTGCACACTGGCAATTGCACTGCTGCCTAACAAATAAGCAGCACCCGCTGTCACTGTCATCAAAAGATTCCAAATTCCCTGCTGATTTTCATTCTATCGCGCTCAGATCAACTGGCACAGGCCATGCTCTGCAGGCAGCAATTCCGCTTCGTTTCAGAGGAGGTCCAATTAGCATGTACGCATCTGCTTCAGAACAGGTTCAACCGGGGCCTTCGAATCAGAACCGGGTTGTCGACGAGTGTGCCGGACCAGATCCGTGGCTGAGCGCGCGCTTCGAGCCGGATTTTCTGGTACCAGTTCAGTTTTTTGATCTGACCCGGCGCAGATCGACGCTCGACGGCGAGACGCGACTGGTTTTCGCGGTGCTGGAAGACGCGGTCCGATGCTACGTGAAGACGGTGAACTCGTCGCGGCGATGCGACCGCGAGCAATTCGACGAGGTTCGGCGATGGTTCCATGCGGAAGCGGGAACCCACAGTCCGTTTTCCTTTGAATATGTATGCGACGTGCTCGGAATCGAGCCGGTGGCATTGCGCGAACGGCTCGGGTTGATGAGCGTCGACGATCTGCCGACCAAGCAGATGCGCTCGGTGGGCCGAAGGCAAGTCGTACGCGCCGGACGCTCATCGCGCAAACGATCGGCCGGCGGCAATCCCGGTTCATCCGCCCGAGGAGCAGGAATGAGAGAGAGCGTCGGCAATTAAAAATAAAAAATTAAAAACCTGAAAATAGATCGCCGCGTGATTTCTCCGCGCGCCCGGCGGTGGTGCTATCGTGATGCGCGGCTGCGATGAGATGCGGCTGCGACGGCGATGAGTGCTCCGCCGGCAACATTCGAATTCCGCATTTGGGAAAATCATCCTGGCCCGTTTCGAGATCGGCCCGGCGCGCGATTGCGCGGCGTGGCCTGAACTCTCATTCAAACATACGCTATGCTGGTGAAACGATCTTCGGCGATTGTGAAGGGGCATGGCGAAAGAAATCGAACGGAAATTCCTGACTCGTCCGCGCAAATGGAGCGATCTTGGGGCCGGCCTCGTCATTCGCCAGGGATACCTGTCCGCGTCGGCGCATTGCTCGGTGCGCGTGCGCACCTATGGAGACCGCGCTTATGTGACGATCAAGGGAGCCACGTCGGGAATTACCCGCGACGAATACGAGTACGAGATTCCGCTTCGTGACGCGAACGAGATTCTGAACAACTTGTGCGCGCATCCGCCAATCGAAAAGACGCGCTACCGAATTGTCTTCAAGGGCCATACCTGGGAGGTCGATGAGTTCGGCGGCGCGAATCGTGGACTGACGGTCGCCGAAGTCGAACTCATCGATGCCACCGAGCAAGTTGAACTTCCCGACTGGATCGACCGCGAAGTGAGCGGCGATCCGCGCTATTTCAATTCAAACCTGTCGAGCAAACCATTTTCCAGCTGGAAATGATTCGCCGGGCAAAACCCGTTGTAAGGAGTGTAACTGAGTGAAAGTCACTGACTTGATGACCCACGATGTACGAGCGTGCACGATTCATGACTCGTTGAATGCGGCGGCGCGTATAATGTGGGATCACGATTGCGGATGCGCGCCGGTCGTCGATGAGCACGGCAAGCTCGCGGGAATAGTCACCGATCGCGACATCTGCATGGCCGCATACACGCAAGGCCTTCCGCTCGACGCGATTCCTGTGGAGCGCGTGATGTCGCCACGGGTGATTTCATGTGCGCGCGGCGACGAACTCGACACCGCGCATCGCCTGATGCGTACGCATGAGATTCACCGTCTCCCGGTGACCGATTCCCGCGGCCGCTTGGTCGGAATCCTGTCATTGAGCGATGTTGTCAACCATAGCTGCGGAGATAGCGCGGCGCCGTCGGATGCAGTCGAAATCGCAGCGACCATCTCTGCGATTCGCCGGCGGCGCAAGCCCGCAGCGTTGGCCGCATCGGTTTCATCGAACGGAGATGTGGCGCCGGCGCGCGAATCGACCAAAGCGCCGAAAAAGGCACCCGCGCGCAGAAAGAAGCCGTCCGCGCAGGGGTGACCCCTGCACCCAGTATTAAGGCCGCCCGCCGTTGGCGCGCGGTCCCTGCCAGCGGCTTAATACTGCGCTGCGCATGAAGCTGGCGCTCTGGTAGAATTCAGCGATGGCTCAGGGGCAGCCGCGAATTAGCAGCGCGGGTACGCGCGCCGTCGCCGTATACGGACTGATGATCGGCGGCCTGGTGCTGTTGTATTTGTGGATTCGCTCATACGGCCAGACGCTGGGCGCGCCGCTGGCGAGCGGGACAGCGATCTTCGGCTCGGCCGCGTCGCGTGCCACTGAAGGCGATCTGCTTCACGTGCTGCTCGCGCTGGTGGTGGTAATCGCGACCGCGCGCGCGATGGGTTCAATCTTCCGCAACCTTGGTCAGCCACAGGTGGTCGGCGAAATTCTGGCGGGGATCGTGCTCGGTCCTTCGCTGCTTGGGCGCCTGGCGCCGGGCGCGGAAGGATATCTTTTCCCGGCTACGGTTGGGCCGGCTCTCAATATAATCGCGCAGGTCGGCGTCATCCTGTACATGTTCCTGGTCGGGCTCGAGCTCGACCCCGCGCTGCTTCGCAAACGCGGCCATACAACAGTTGCGATCTCCCACGCGAGCATCGTGGCGCCATTCCTGCTCGGCGCGACGATCGCGCTTTACCTTTATCCAAGGCTCTCGACCCGCGACGTGCCGTTCACCTGCTTCTCGCTGTTTCTGGGCGTTTCGATGTCGGTGACGGCGTTTCCCGTGCTGGCGAGAATATTGACCGATCGCGGGATTCACAAAACCCGCATGGGCGTGATCGCGCTGACTTGCGCCGCCGTGGATGACGTGACCGCGTGGTGCATGCTCGCCTTCGTGGTCAGCGTGGCGCGAGCACAGGCGGCGGGCGCGGTGGCGACAATCGCGATGGCGCTCGGGTTTATTGCGCTGATGATCTTCGTGGTGCGGCCCACGATGGTCCGTCTGTCGCTGGTGTATGGAAATCGCGGGCGGCTGACGCAGGGCGTGATGGCGGCGGTATTCGTCGCGCTGCTGTTCTCCGCGTCAGCCACCGAATTGATCGGTATCCATGCCGTGTTCGGCGCGTTCGCGCTCGGCGCCGTGATTCCGCACGACAGCGGGATGGCGCGCGAGCTGACCGACCGCCTCGAAGACATCGTGATCGTGCTGTTGCTGCCGGCATTTTTCGCATACACGGGATTGCGCACGCAGATCGGGCTGGTCAGCGGATACGAGCAATGGATGATGTGCGCGCTGATCGTCGTGGTCGCGTCGGCGGGCAAGTTTGGCGGCAGTGTCGTCGCGGCGCGAATCACAGGACTCAACTGGCGCGACTCGTCGGCGCTCGGCGTGCTGATGAACACGCGCGGCCTGATGGAACTGATCGTGCTGAATATCGGGCTGGAGATGAACGTCATCTCGCCGACCCTGTTCGCGATGCTGGTGATCATGGCGCTGGTCACCACTTTTGCGACCACGCCAATTCTGCATCTGATCACGCGCCATCAAATTCCAGACGCTGAGCCGTTTCCTGAACTCGGCACATTTTCGCCCGAGCCCCTGGTCGCGCCGCCAGCTCCGATTCTCGCGCCGCATCCCGCGCCGCGGCCAGCGCCGCCGCCGGCGCGCCCGATGCTGGCGGGAACGGAGCACAGCGCCATCCTGGTGCCGGTCTCGAACCCTGAAGGCGTGGCCGTTCTGGTCGAACTCGCGCTGGCGGCGACGCCGCACGGCGCCCCGCCACCGCGCGTGCTCGCACTGGTGAAGACTCCGCCGGGCGGAGTGCGATCGGGACTGCGCGAGGCCGACCTGCGCGTGCCGCCCCGCTCTCCCGCGCTGGCGGCAGCGTTGGACCTGGCACTCGAGCGCGGCAGCATCATTACCCCGCAGGCAGTCTGGACCACCAATCCCGCGGCAGACATCCTGGCGTTCGCCAAACAGCCGCAAATCGGATGGCTGCTGCTGGGATCGCATCGCGCGGTCTTCGGTTCCGACTTCATGGGCGGCGTGGTCCGCGAAATTCTGGACAAGGCCCGCGAATTGCCGGTTCACGTGGCGGTCGTGGTTCATGGCGGCGAGCGGCCGCTGGACCGGGTGTTTGCGGTAGTGGATCGGGGAATCCACGGGCGCGCGGCGCTCGATCTGGCCCTGCGAGTGGCGCTGCGCAAGAAGTCCGGCTTGCACGCGGTGCTGGTGCCCGAGGATGGGACCACGGAAGATACCGAACTGCTCGATCTGATTCGCGACGCCGGCCACGCGCTTGGACGCCGGCTGCATACCGACGTGCTCAGTGCGCCGACGGCGGCGCAGCTCGCGCGTCAGACGCCCGGCGGCCTGGTCGTCATCGCGACCAACCTGGCGGACAAGCTCGGACTCTCGGCAGAGGATCTCACCGACCCGAAGCGATGCGTCGTGGTGGTGCAGGGATCCGACAGCGCTCCCGTCCAGTTCGGTGCGCACACGGCAGAGCATCATCGAACCGCCAAGCCGTAGGGCCTTATCCCGAAACCTCACGCAGGTGGAGCAGGTGAGTTCCGTCGGTGAAAAATCGAAAACACTGGCGCGGCGTGCGCTGATGAGGCCGTCGCGGATCGGAGCAATCGCAATTCCAATCGCGTGCGCACTGGCGGTCGCTTTTGCGGCGCAGCCGGCGCACGCCCAGCGGCGCCATCCCACCTGGGGACAAATCCTGATTCCCGGGGGGCGCGGGGATGGCACCAACGATGACACCGCCGATTTATACGATCCGGCGTCGAACCGGTTTGCGTCCGAAATTGCCACGCCGCGGATGAAGGGCCGCGTGTGGGCAACCGCAACCGTGCTTGTCAACGGTCCCAACGCCGGCAAAGTCCTGATCGCGGGCGGCGACAACACCAACGGCATCCCGCGCGCCTCGACCGAACTTTACGATCCCGCCACCAACGCCGTTGTGGATGGCCCGGCCATGAAGACCCCCCGCTCCGGCCACACTGCCACGGCGATCCCCTCCGGGCCGCACGCGGGAAGGATCCTGTTCGCCGGCGGCACAGACGCCGACGGTAGCAAGCTGTCTTCGACCGAGCTTTACGATCCTGCCACCAACACATTTTCTCCCGGTCCGGTGATTGGCGCCGCCTGCTCTCTGTGCACAGCCACGGTGATTGCGTCGGGAAAAAATGCCGGAAGGATCCTGATCGCCAACCACTACGATTCTCGGGGCCCGGGGGCTCTATTGGAGCTCTACGATCCGGCCGTCAACAAATTTATTACCGGCCCGAGGATGAACATGCCCGACGTTTACAGCGCTACGGCGATTCCCTCGGGAAAAAATGCGGGCAAGGTTCTAATCGTCGGCGCGATCGACACGACCGACAAGGTGAGCCAAGAAGCCCTCGCTCAGACGGGTCTCTACGATCCGGACGCCAATACTTTTTCGCCCGGCCCCTCGGTGAGAAACATCCGCAGATACCACACGGCAACAGTGATTACCTCGGGACCGAATGCGGGGAAGATTCTGATCGCCGGTGGCGGGAACTGGTTTGACGATTCCCGCTTGCTGGCTTCGACCGAGCTCTACGATCCTGACACCAACGTTTTTTCGCCCGGCCCATCCATGAACACCGGCCGCGCCAGACACACCGCGACCCCGATTCTTTCGGGAAAAAACGCGGGCAAAATTCTAATCGCCGGCGGCGTGAAGAGCGTCGGCAAAGGCGTCGTCGCTATGCTTTCTTCCACTGAACTATACGATCCGGTGGCCAACAAATTCGCGCCGCCCGGCGACACGCCCGAGATGAATGAGCTGCGCTCTGATACCGTCGCCGTCCAGTTGCCGCCCGCACCATAGAGCATCATCGAACCGCCAAACCGTAGGCGGCTGGATCTCGCGACTCAGCTTCAGCAGGCGGCGAGCATCGCCTTGAGCTGGCGGTCGGAGTTGAACAGATCGCAAGCCAGCTCGCGAGCGCGCCGGCTGTGAAGACTGTAGTCCCGGTCGATCTCGGCGACGGCGGCCCGGGCTTCTTCGCTATCGCGGAACTTCAGAACGCCGCGCCCGGCCGGCACCACGTCGCCAAACCCGGTATCTTCCGCCACGACCGGGCGGCCCAGCGCCAGGTAGGAGACGCTGCGATCGCTGAACCATCCGGTGTTCAATTCGCGGAAGATCGGCTTGGGACACGAAATCTCGGCGCGCGAGGCGCGCAGATAGCCTTGGTAAGCCTCCGGGGTGTTGGCGACCTTGTGCGGATCGACGATGCGCCAGCCGCCGTTGCGAAGTGAGGCGCGATCGTGCGCCGGATCTTTATCGCCGATGAATGCGGCGAGCTCGAACGCGCGTCCGGTGAGCGCCGGAAGATCTACATAGCGCAGGTAGGCCGCGCGTTTGGACAAGCTTAGCGTTCGCCCCTGGTACGAAATTTCTTCCCACGTCCATTGCGTGATCGAAGAGAATGGCGCCTCGGGGCCCGGGTCGGGCGCCGCTTCCCACATCGGAAGGTACACAAACGGCAAAAACGGATGCCACGTGAGGCCCAGCGTCGGCGCCCCGCAATCGGGATCGTGCAGCTTGGCGCCGACGCTCAAATGCACATGATGATCGCTGACTCCCATCTCGAACTGCGTCGCCGAAATCTGCAGATGCCCGGGGTCGACGTCGATCAGCACACGACGGGCGAACTTCGCGAGCAGCGGCTGCCGGATCGAGCAGGCTATGTTCCATAACAAGTCCGCACCGTGCACTGTATCGAGGATGGCCTGAAGCGGCGGGCCATAAACCTGCGCGCGATCGATGTCCTGCACGTCAAGATCCTCGAACACCAGAAGCGCACAGCGCGGCGCCAGACCGTAAGCTGCGATGCGGGTGAAGAAGTCATTGGCGAACTCCCTATCCCGCGCGGGATCGCCGCATGACTCCATCGACTCGATCCAGAAAACGTCATGACCCAGCGCGCGCAGCCCAAGTGGATATTGCAGCATCCAGGACCACACGCCACCGCCGAGCGGATAACCCGCCAGCGAACTGTTAGCCAGAACGATTAGCATCAAGCGCCAATATCGCCACGAGCGAACCCGCTTCGCAATCCGAAAAAATAGTTACTCCTTGACTGCCTCGATGTCGATCGAGATCGCGATATCGTCGCCAACCAGCACGCCGCCGGTCTCGAGCGCCTTGTTCCAGGTAAGGCCGAAATCGCTGCGTTTGATTTTCGCCGTCGCCGATGCGCCCGCGCGCGTATGGCCCATCACCTGAATCGGCGCCCCGGACCCTTCGACGTCGAGCACCACCGGCCTGGTCACGCCATGAATCGTCAGGTCGCCGGTCATCGTCCACTTGTTCGGCCCGGCGGCTTCGACCTTGGTGGATTTGAAGGTGATCGTCGGGAACTTCGCGACGTCGAGAAAGTCGGGACTCTTCAGATGCGCGTCGCGCCGTTCCACGCGCGTGTCGACCGACGACGCGTCGATAGTCACGTCGATTTTCGCCGAGGCCGGATCGTTGCCGTTGGCAGTGATCGTTCCGGTGGTTTTTTGGAATTGCCCCTTCACGTTCGAGATCATCATGTGGCGCACGGTGAACTCGACGCTGGTGTGCGACGAATCGATTTGCCAGCTATCGGCATGCGCGAGGACGGGAAGCGCCACGACGATTGCTATCGCGATCGCGATTGCGGTTTTCGAAATCCACGGCTTCATATAGGGACTCCTTGAGTTGAACGGTTGGCGGGCAACGAACAGCTATCCGGCGCGTATCGATACAGATGAGGTATTGAACACGCGAACTCGTTGTCTGGCAAGGAGCAGATTACGACGGCGCCGCATCCTTTCCAATCGACTTGAGGCGGGTCAGCAGCACAAACCCGGAAATCATCGTGACTGCGCCGCATATGACGACCGTTTGCATCGGGCCCAGGTGCGAGCCCATGTAGCCGACCTCGAGCGCGCCAATCGGCGCCATCCCGACAGTCGCCAACTGATAGGTGCTCATCACCCGGCCTCGCAGATCGTTGCTCACGAACATCTGCACCAGGGTGTTATTGCTCGCCCTGAAGTTGGTCAGCCCGGCGCCGATTACAAACTGCGCGGCCATCGAGAGCATAATCGAGCGCGACATCCCGAAGACCACGATTCCAGCCGCCGAGATAAAAAGTCCCGCGATGAGATTGTTCCTGATTCCCCGCGTCGTCACTCGCGAAGCCAGCGTGGCCGCACCAACCACCGAACCCAGTCCCTGGATCGCGACCAGGAATCCGTAGGTGCGAGCGTCGCCGTGAAGCACGTTGCGGGCGAACAATGGAACCAGCACCAGGTACGTGTAGCCGAAGCCGTTGGTCACCGCCGCCAGCGCCATCTGGTAAAAGATCGGGCGGTTGCTCCAGACGTAGGCGAGACCTTCGCGCAGTTGATGGTACATGCGCGCGCCGGCCCCGGCGATCACGCGGGCGGGGATCTCCATCTGGGTCAGGCTCCAGATGACGGCGAGGAAGCTCACCCCGTTCAAGAAAAAACAGGTTCCGATGCCGAGCCATGCGATCAGCAATCCCGCGGCGGCGGGGCCGAGCATGCGCGCAGTGTTGAACATCATCGAATTGAGCGCGATCGCGTTGGCCAGATCTTCGTAGCCCACCATCTCGACCACGAACGACTGCCGGCCGGGCATGTCGAACGAGCTGACGGTGCCGTTGAATGCGGCGAGAATGATCACGTACTCGACGCGGACCGCCCCGCTCCACGTCAGCGCCGCAAGCGCGAAGGCGCTCAGCATCAGCAGGATTTGGGTGGCGATTATCAGGCGGCGGCGGTCGAGGCGATCGACAATGACTCCGGCAAACAAACCCACCAGCAGGATTGGCGTGAATTGAGCGAACGATACTACCCCGAGCATCGTCGACGAGTTCGTCAGCTTCAGCACCAGCCACGCCTGCGCGGCGCTCTGCATCCAGGTGCCGGCCAGAGAGGTGAGCTGGCCGAAAAAGTAGAGACGATAGTTGCGATGCCGAAGCGCGCGAAACGCCCCGCGGCTGGGAATTGTCCCTTCGCCCGGCGGTAGCAGCGGGACGTGATCGCCGTTCTCGGCCGCGGGCATGGTGTCGATATCAGGCATTGTCCTCCGATCGAGATCGCAGGCTAGTCAGCGCGGTCTGGGTTCGCAAATGCAGGGCTGAGCCCTGCACCCACCGTTAAGGCCGCGCTCCGTTGTCGCGCGCGTCCCATGCCAACGGCTTAATACTGCGCTGCCGTCGCCACGGCCCTGCTCACCCCTGCCATCGCGTAGTCGCGAAAAGATGCGCTGCGCAGATTTTCGCGTCTTCTCACTGCGGGTGCAGGGGTCACCCCTGCCCAAGGAGGTGCGGAACCCACGGTGGGTTCCGCATCAAGCCGATTAGGAAACCTTGAATCGCGCGGGCAAACCTATTAGGACCAGAGATATCTATGGATAATCTCGAAACTTTTCGTAAAGACACGCACGCATGGCTGGAGGCGAATTGTCCTCCCGAGATGCGACGCCCGGTGCAAGGCGAGGAAGACGCTTGCTGGGGCGGCAGGCATCCGGATTTCCAATCCGACGAGCAGCGCTTGTGGCTCGAGCGCATGGCGGCGAAGGGTTGGACAGTGCCGGAGTGGCCGCGCGAGTACGGCGGCGGCGGCCTCACGCGCGACGAGACCAAAATTCTGCGCCAGGAAATGCGCGCGCTCAACTGCCGGGCGCCGCTGACCAGCTTCGGCATCTCGATGCTCGGACCGGCGCTGCTCAAATATGGTTCCGAGGAGCAGAAGCGCGAGCATCTGCCGAAGATTGTCCGGGGCGAGATTCGATGGTGCCAGGGCTATTCCGAGCCCGGTGCGGGTTCCGATCTGGCGTCGCTGCAAACCCGCGCGGAAGACAAGGGCGATCAGTACCTCATCAACGGCTCGAAGATCTGGACCACCTACGCCAACAAGGCGGATTGGATTTTCTGCCTGGTGCGCACCGACCCCAGCGCGTCCAAGCACGAAGGCATCAGCTTTTTACTGTTCGACATGGAAAGCCCCGGAGTATCGACCAAGCCAATCGTTCTGATCTCCGGCTTGTCGCCGTTTTGCGAGACTTTTTTCGACGACGTGCTCGTGCCCAAGGCGAACCTCGTCGGCAAACTCAACAAGGGATGGGATGTCGCGAAGTATCTGCTGACTCATGAGCGCGACATGATCGGCGGCATGGGCAGCACCTCGGAAAACCGCTCGCTCGGACAGATTGCGGGCGAGACGGTTGGGACCGACAACGGGATGCTCGCGGACACCGCGCTGCGCGCACAGATCTCGGCCTACGAGATCGACGCGGTCGCCTTCCGGCTCACGATGGATCGCGTGGGCGACATGGCCAAGCTGGGCCAGGCTCATCCCGCGGTATCCTCGTTGCTGAAATACTACGGCACCGAACTCAACAAGCGGCGGATGGAATTGGTGATGTCGGCGGGCGGCACGGACGCGCTGGAATGGGAAGGCGAGCGCTCGCGTGAAGGCCGCACCGCGCGCGCGTGGCTGCGTTCCAAAGGCAACTCGATCGAGGGCGGGACCAGCGAGATTCAGCTCAACATCATCGCCAAACGAATACTGAATTTGCCCGGTGCCTAGAGGGCCGGTGAATCACCGGACCGGGCCGCTACTGCACCGATCGCGACAGGGTGTGATCACATGGCGCTAGTTCTCAACGACGAACAAACGATGCTGCGCGACAACGCGCGCGGCTTTCTCGGCAAAAATGCACCCATCGCCCATTTGCGCGCGCTGCGCGACAAACGCGACGCCGACGGATTCTCGCGCGCGCTTTGGAAGGAATTCGTCGAGATGGGGTGGGCGGGAATTCTCGTCCCTCAAGAGTACGGCGGCCTGGGACTTGGATACGTCGAGGCCGGCGTGGTGATGGAAGAACTGGGTCGCACGCTCACGCCCTCCCCGTTTCTATCGACCGCGGTTCTGGCCGCAACCGCGATCGCTCGATCCGGCACTGACCAGCAGAAAAAGCATTACCTGTCGCAAATCGTTGCCGGCGATTTGATCGCCACGCTGGCTGTCGATGAAACCGCAAAGCATCATCCGGAAAAAACGGCGATGTCCGCTGCGCGTGCCGGCAAGAGCTTCAAGCTGGGCGGCGCCAAAACTTTTGTGATCGACGGCCACGTCGCGAATCTTCTGATCGCGCTCGCTCGCACCGCGGGCAAACCGGGCGATACCGACGGACTCACGCTGTTCCTGGTTGACGCGAGCACCAGCGGAATTCGCGCCGAGCGCACCCAGACCGTAGATACGCACAATGCCGCGCGGCTCACGTTCCAGGACGTAAATGTCAGCGCCGACAATGTGCTGGGCAGGATCGACGCGGGTTGGGATGTGCTGGAGGGGGTGCTGAACGCGGGCCGCGCCGCGGTGGCGGCGGAGATGGTCGGCGCTAGCGAGGAAGCGTTCAGCCGCACGGTCGCCTATCTGCGGGAACGCAAGCAATTCGGCCGGGCGATCGGCGAATTTCAAGCGTTGCAACATCGCGCCGCTCACCTCTACTGCGAACTTGAAGTCACCCGCTCGGCGGTGCTGAAGGCTCTGCAAACGCTGGACAGTTCCTTCGACCGCGCCGGTGCAATCGTGTCGGTGGCAAAGGGGCGCGCCGGGCTTAGCGCCACGCTCGCCGTCAATGAAGCCGTGCAGATGCATGGCGGTATCGGGATGACTGACGAATTCGACATCGGCTTGTTCATGAAGCGGGTCCGCGTAGGCCAGGAACTGTTCGGCGATGCGAACTTTCACGCCGATCGGCTGGCTCGGCTCAACCGCTACTGACACCCGCGAAATCCCGCACTCGTTTCTGCCTCGCGGCGATGAAGCGCCGCCGTGGGGCGACTCTTCGTTATCCACCTTACTTAGGCATTCGCTTAGGTCGTCTTCGTTCCCAGTTGCTCGAGCTTTTCTGACTATCGCGACGTTCCTCGATTCTGAGGCACGACAGTTGCTCATTCTCTACCTGAGAGGCCATCGAGCCGCGCAGCGAGGAGGATTGGATTCAGAATGGGACGCCCCGAGACCGACATCGCCGAGGATGAGATCAGCCGGCGTCAGGCCGCAAAGCGCGAGCTCGAGGCTGTTCGCGGCGAACTGGCTGCGCAAGTCGCCGCTCGACACGAAGTGCAGGTTCGCCTCGAACAGGAAGTTGCGCACCGCGACCGGATCATAGCCGAAGGCGAGCTGGCTGCGGCCAAGTTGCGCGAGAGCGAGACGGCGCTGCGCCAACTGTTCGATGAGAGTCTCGATTCGATGGCGATTATCGATATCGAAACCGGCAGATACATCGACATCAACGAGGAGTACACCCGAAGGAGCGGCTACCGCCGCGAAGAAGTGATCGGCAAACGTGCGCGCGAAATCCAGACATTCGTGAACCCCGACGATAACCATCGTTACGTCGAAGAGCTCAAACGAGCCGGACTGGTCAGGAACATGGAGGCCAGCTTTCGCCACAAGGACGGCACGATCCATTCCGGCCTGATCTCCGCGCTCAATCTCAAGCTCCGCGGACATTTGTGCACGGTCTCGATCACTCGCAATATCGGCGTGGTCAAGGAAACCGAGCGTCAGCTAATCGCCGCGCACGAAACCGCGCTCGAAGCCTCGCGGGCCAAGGATCGCATCATAGCCGAGAACGAGCTGATTGCGGCGAATTTGCGCGAGAGCGAGACGGCGATGCGCCAGGTGTTCGATCAGAACCTCGATTCCATGTCGATTCTCAATCTCGAAACCGGCAGGTACATCGACATCAACGAAGAGTACACCCGAAATACCGGCTACAGCCGCGACGAAATCATCGGCATACGCTCACGCGAAATCAAGTCATTCGTGAATCCTGAGGAAAACGAGCGCTTCAGCACCGAGCTCAAACGAGCCGGCCTGGTCAGGAACATGGAGGCAACCTTCTACCACAAGGACGGCAGCACCTACCACGGCCTGATCTCCGCGGTCAATCTCAGGCTCCGCGGGCATCTGTGCTGCATCACGATCACTCGCGATATCGGCGTGATCAAGGAGACGCAGCGTGAGCTAATCGCCGCGCGCGAAGCAGCGCTCGAGGCCTCGCGGGCCAAGTCGGACTTCCTTTCGAGCATGTCGCACGAGATTCGCACGCCGATGAACGCGGTGCTGGGTATGGCCGACATGCTGTCGGAAGGCGACTTGACCGAGGAGCAGCGCCACTACCTGGACATCGTACGCAGCAATGGCGCCACCCTGCTCCACCTGATCAACGAGATTCTCGATCTCGCCAAAGTCGAAAGCGGCCAGCTCACCTTGGAGGAAATTGATTTCGACATCCGCGAGCTGATCGACGCAGTCACCGAGACGATGGGGCTGCGGGCGCACGAGAAGCAGCTCGAACTCGTCGGCCACGTGGCGGCCGACGTGCCGCATAACCTGGTTGGCGATCCGCTGCGCCTGCGGCAGGTGATTGTTAATTTGCTCAGCAACGCGGTTAAATTCACCGACCACGGCGAGATCGTACTGAGCGTCGAGATGGCGCGGGCGGATACCGGCTCGGGCACCGCCTCGATTCGGTTCTCGGTGGCGGACACCGGGGTCGGGATCCCGCACGACAAGACCGATAGCATCTTTGACGCCTTCACCCAGGCCGATTCCTCGACAACGCGAAAGTATGGCGGAACCGGGCTAGGCCTCACGATCGTCAAGCGTCTGGTCGAGATGTACGGAGGCGCGATAGCCGTCCAGAGCGAGGTGGGCAAGGGCAGCACCTTCAGCTTCACCGCCGAGTTCAAGACCCGGCCTGCCCCCGTGACGGTCGCGCTTGATGCGGCGAGCATGGACCTGATCGGCATGCGCATCCTGGTCGTCGATGACACTGCCGTCAACCGAATGATCCTGGACGCGGCGCTCACCTCGTGGGGCGTCATGGTTACCTGTGTCGCGAGCGGCCAGGCTGCGCTGGAGGAAATCGATCGGGCCGCGGCCGGCGGCGACCCCTATCGCGCGGTACTGCTGGATTGCCGGATGCCCGGGATGGACGGAGTAGAGGTGGCCGATCGGATCCGGCATCGCGGGCTCGGGTCGCACGACCGTCCGATCATACTGATGCTCACTTCCGACGACCTTGGCGCAACCATGGCGCGCGCTCGCGAAGCGGGCGTCGAGATCTTCATGGTCAAGCCGATAAAGCGCGCCGATCTGTTCGCCGTGCTGAACCGGGCACTTGGCGCCGAGGGTGCATCATCGCAAATGACCTCGCCCGCCGGGCGCGACGGCGTCCATTCGACTTTGAGCAGCGATGTATCGGACGAGATGCGCCCGCTCAGGATCCTGCTGGCCGATGATTCACGCGACAACCGGTTGCTGGTGCATGCCTACTTCACGAAGACACCTTACATTGTCGACGAAGCCGAGAACGGCGCCGCGGCGGTCGAAAAGTTCAGGACCGGCATCTACGATCTGGTGCTGATGGATATCGAGATGCCGATCATGGACGGCTACTCGGCGACCCGGGCGATACGCGCGATGGAGAAGGAAACCGGACGCCCCCGTATCCCGATCATCGCACTAACGGCTTCCGTCCTCGCCGAGGCGTTGGACAAAGCAATCGAAGCGGGATGCGATGCGTACGTCCTCAAGCCGGTCAAGAAAGCCACCCTGCTGGCCGCCGTTCACAAGGCGACCCGCGATGCCGAAACGAACGGCGACGCATCCGCGCCTGAACCGCCGCACGCACAATCACTGTAAAGTACCCATACAGTTCGCATCGCCACGGCAATCGGCGGCTCCGGGATGACGCTGTCGCTCGGCTAGCCTCGGCACAACTCGCGGCGACGACATGAGCGAATGATCAGACGTGAAGGCCGCCGTTGACTAACCAGACGACCAACATGATCATGAGCACCAGCATCAACAAACCGCCCGGGTCTCTGGCGCCGTGATGATAGGTTCGGTAGCCGCCACCGCCGCCGAATAGAATCAGCAAAACAATGAGAATCAACAGCATCGTGATTTAACTCTCCAAGCTCACTGGCGGCCGGCTACTTCCAGGTCAGCTGATTTTTTACCCCGGTGACGCCTTGTGCGGCGGCCGCGAGGTCGCCGGCATGCTTTGCGGCCTGGGCCGACTTGACCACTCCGCTCAACAGGATCTTGCCGTGATCGC
>NZ_JBEKFG010000029.1:0-38266 GCF_050013435.1 Binatus sp. (SeqCode)
GATGCGGCCAACCAGGCGGTAACAGAGGCGCGAGCGGCCAAGGATGCCGCCGATCAGGCAGCGCAAAGGGCGGACGACGCGCAGGACAATTGAGAAAGCGGCAGATGGCTGCTGGCTCATTTCTTGCAAACTTGAAAGCGCGAGACCGAAACGCGCAGATATTAGTATTCTTGCTACTTGCTCGGGCCGCCTGAGGGCAGCCTGAGGTCGCTGGGCGAACCGCTCCAGCTGGGGGACAAGGGTTGAATTCGCAAATCGGGGGCGCAAAAAAGCGCTATCGGCGCAGCTTTGGGATTGCGGGCGCAATGGTTGCCGTCGCGTTGTATGCGGCGATCGTGCTTGCCACCGGCACTACCTCCGACGCGGTGCTGGGCCAGTTGGATTTCGCACACAACGTGCCCAACCTGGTGGACGGCAAAGGACTCAACCTCCCTCATGCGGTGGCGATCGATTCGAGCGCCACGCCAAATCGGGTTTACGTCACCGATGAGAGCAACAACCGGGTGCTGGCCTGGAGAGACGCGGACTCATTCACCAACGGCGCCGCGGCTGACCTGGTGATCGGGCAGCCCGATTTCCTGTCCTCCAAGTGCAACGGGACCAGCGCCGCGGTCAGCGCCTACAGCCTGTGCAATCCAGCGGGAGTCGCGGTGGACGGGGCGGGCAACCTCTACGTGGCCGACGATTACAACAACCGGGTGCTGGAGTACACGGATCCATTCGCGGCCTGCGGCACCTTCCCGTGCGTGGGCGGTGCGGCCAACCTGGTCTTCGGCCAGGGCGCAAGCTTCACCTCGGATTTGTGCAACTTCGACACCGTCGATAGCAGCTCCACGGCGATCGACTTGTGCAATCCAGCCGCAGTCGCGGTGGACGCGTTGGGCAACCTCTACGTTGCCGATGGAGGCAACAACCGGGTGCTGGAGTACAACACCCCGCTGACCACCGATGTCATGGCAGACACGGTCTTTGGCCAGGGCGGTGACTTCACCTCGAATAACTGCGATTTCGACACCGACGCTAGCACCTCCACGGCGATCGACTTGTGCGATCCAAGCGGAGCCGCGGTGGACGCGTCGGGCAACCTCTACGTTGCCGACAGTCTCAACAACCGGGTGCTGGAGTACAACACGCCGCTGACCACCGATGTCACTGCGGATACGGTCTTTGGCCAGGGCGGGGACTTCACGGCGAATAACTGCGATTCCGACAGTATCGATGGCAGCTCCACCGCCATCGACTTGTGCAGTCCAACCGCGGTCGCGGTGGACGCGTCGCAAAATCTGTATGTGGCGGATCAGGGCAACGGGCGGGTGCTCGAGTACAACACCCCGCTGACCACCGATGTCACGGCGGATACCGTCTTTGGCCAGGGCGGCGACTTCACCTCGGATGCTGAGTGCAATTACGACAGCGGTTCTTCCGGCAGCGAGAGCACTGCCAACGACTTGTGCGATCCGGCCGGAGTTGCGGTGGACGCATTGGGCAACCTCTACGTCGCCGATCAAGGCAACAACCGCGTGCCCGAGTACGACACCCCGCTGTCCAGCGGCACCGCCGCCGAACGGGTGTTAGGCCAGGATGATCTCGCACACAACGTGGCCAACCTGGTGGACGCTGCGGGCCTGAACTTCCCTGAAGCGGTGGCGATCGACGCCAGCGCCATTCCAAATCGACTTTACGTGGCCGATGAAGTAAACAACCGGGTGCTTGGCTGGAGAGATGCGGGCGCGTTCACCAACGGCGCTGCGGCCGACCTGGTGATCGGACAGCCCGATTTCCTCTCCTCTATGTGCAACGGGATCACCGCTACGGTCAGCGCCAACAGCCTGTGCTATCCAGCCGGAGTCGCGGTGGACGCGTTGGGCAACCTCTACGTCGCCGATGAAAACAACAGCCGGGTGCTCGAGTACGCCAATCCATTTTCGGCCTGCAACAACAGCTTCCCGTGCGTGGGCGGCCCGGCCAATGTGGTCTTGGGCCAGGGCACGAGCTTCACCGCGAATAGCTGCGATTACGACACCGGCGACGGCAATGTATTCTCCGGCGCCAGCGCAATCGACCTGTGCTACCCAAAGGGAGTCGCGGTGGACGGTGGGGGCAACCTTTACGTGGCGGATGCGAGCAACAGCCGGGTGCTCGAGTACAACGCCCCGCTGAGCAGCGGCGCCGCCGCCGCGCGAGTCTTCGGCCAGGGAGGCAGCTTGACCTCCAACGCGTGCAATTTCGACGGCGGCACCGGTCTCCCCGCGCTCAGACCGTCCTCCGCAATTGACCTCTGCGTTCCATCCGGAGTCGGATTGGACGGCGCGGGCAACCTCTACGTGGCCGATCAAGACAACAACCGCGTGCTGGAGTACGACACTCCGCTGACCACCGATGTCACTGCCGATACGGTCTTTGGCCAGGGCGGGAGCTTCACGTCGCATGCGTGCAACTACGACGGCACCGGCTTTCCCAAGCCCTCCAGTGCCAAGGACTTGTGCGCTCCAACCGGAGTCGCGGTGGACGCGTCGCGCAACGTTTACGTCGCCGACGCAAGCAACAACCGGGTGCTGGAGTACAACACCCCGCTGACCACCGATACGACCGCCGACCGGGTCTATGGCGCCTGCGGCAGTTTCAGCTCGTCGGCATGCACGGGGCTCAGCGCTAACAGCCTGAGCGATCCGAAAGGAGTCGCAGTCGACGCGTCCGGCAACCTCTACGTGGCGGATTTCAATAACAGCCGGGTGCTCGAGTACGATCAGCCGCTGGTGACTCCCACCCCAACGGCGACCGCTACCGCGACTCCAACGGCGACTGCGACCGCCACGGCGACTGCGACTGCCACGGCGACTGCGACTGCCACAGCGACTGCGACCGCCACAGCAACCGCCACGCCGACCCCGGTGCCTGCGTCATTACAGGTGTCGCCCAAGGCGCTGCATTTCCCGACCATAGTGGTGGACAGCACCAGCAACCCGGACAAAGTGAAGCTCTCCAATCCGCGCAACAAAAAGCAGGACTTGCCGATGCTCATCGAGGGCGCGGTGCCGACCGCGCCATTCGCCATCGATACTGCGCTCAGCACCTGTCGGGTCGGCATGCAGCTAGCGCCCAAGAGCGACTGCTACTTCTTCCTGACCTACACTGCCAGCGCGCTGGGCACGCAGAACGGGACCTTTACGATAACCGACGACTCGGAGGCCGCCGCTCACACGGTCGTCAAACTGAGCGGCAAGGGAAAGGCGCCGAAGAAATGAACGATTCGCCTCAAACTCTTTGGATCTTGTCCTGCTTTCGCCCCCGTGCATGTTCAGGAATACCCCTTGACGCGTCAATATTAGCCGATTTGGTCGCCCCTGGGCTTGATTGTTACGTCTCGATGAACTATTTATCGCACCTAACGCTATCTGAGTAGCGTAAACACCACTGTACATGACTTGGATTCGAGCGTCAGGATTTTCCATGCTCGACGACTGAAGATGGCGAACCGAAGCCTTAACGATACAAAACGCTCCAATGCGCGGCGTCGCGCGGTGCTGCACTTGTTGACAGGCAGTGTATTCGGCGGTGCGGAGGAGCACGCACTGTCAATCCTGACCACGATGAGCGCGTACGGATTCGAGCCGTGTCTGGCGGCGCCGGGCGAGCTGATCGCGGCGATGGAGCCTGGCCTTTCGGCGGCCGGCGTCAAATGCCTGCCGCTTGAGTTTTCGTCGCGGCTTGACGTGATGGCGGCGGCGCGCCTGCTGCGATTCATCCGCCGCGAAAATATCGCGCTGGTGCATTGCCATCTGTTCACTGCGAGTTTACTCGGCGCCGGCCTCGCGCGGATGGCCGGCGTGGGCGCGGTGCTCGAGACCTGTCACGGTCCCGAGGTGTGGCGGATGGGAAAAGGCCTGCGCGGCCGCTTCTGGGTGGATCGGCAGGTGGGAAGGCTGGTGGACAAGTATATCGCGGTGTCGCACGCCGCGGCCCGCCATTTGATCGCAACCAAGCGCGTGCCGAAAAGCAAAGTCCGGGTGATTCACAACGGCCGCGACCTGGGCCGTTTCGCTCCAGCGGATACGCGGCGTCGCGCCGCGACGCGCGCCGCGCTGGGGCTCGGCGATGAGCCAACGATTCTCACGCTGGCGCGCCTCGACGATCAAAAGGGCCATCGGCACCTGATCGACGCGCTGGCGATGCTCGCTGCGCGCCGGCCAAAGCTGGTGACGCTGCTGGCGGGCGAGGGTCCGCTGGAGGCTGCCTTGCGCGCGCAATGCGCGGCGCTGGGGCTGGCGGACCGCGTGCGATTTCTCGGCTACCGGCGCGACGTGCCGGAGCTGTTCGAGGCGGCCGACCTGGTGGTGCTGCCGTCGCTGTACGAGGGGCTGCCGCTGGTGGCGATCGAGGCGCTTGCGGCCCGACGCCCGATGGTTGCGACGGAAGTTGACGGCACACCCGAGGTGGTGATCCACGAAAGAACCGGGCTGCTCGCGGCGCCCGCGAATCCGCCCGCGCTGGCGGCGGCGATCGAGCGCCTGCTTGACGATCCCGCGCTGGCATCGCGGCTGGCATCCGCGGGATGCAAATTCGTGCAGGAAAACTTTGCCTTGCAGCGGCAGATCGAACAGACCGCCGCGCTCTACTCGGAGCTGATCGCAATGGGGAAACAAGGAGAGGCTGCTTAGGGGACGCGCGTCGGGGGACGCAAAAATTTTGACGGGCTTGTTTTACATTTCAGGATTCCTGCTGCTCTACGCGTACGTGCTGTATCCGATAGTGCTGATCGCACTGTCGCGGTCGCAGCCGCGTCGGGCCGGCTCCGATGACGAAAGGGTAGGAAGTACCGCGGCGCCGTCGCTGTCGGTAATCGTCGCGGCGTACAACGAGGAGCGTTGCATCGCGCACAAGATCGAGAATTTTCTCTCCTGCCAGTACGCCGGCGAGGCCGAGATGATCGTGGTGTCGGACGGATCGAGCGACCGCACCGCGGAAATAGCCGAATCGATGGCGGGCGAGCGGGTGCGGGTAATTCGCCAGCCGCAGCGCCGCGGCAAGGGAGTCGCGGTGAATGAGGGCGCCAATGCCGCGCGCGGCGAGGTGCTGGTGTTCACCGATGCGAACGCGATGTTTGCCGCCGACGCGCTGGAGAAGGTGGCGCGTCCGATGCGCGACAAATCGATCGGATTGGTGACGGGAGTGTCGCGTTACCCGGGCCAGACGATCGGGTCGACGCATCAGCGCTACGAGCAGATGCTCAAGGGGCTGGAGTCGCGGCTGGGCGTGGTGGCAGGAGCGGACGGCGCGCTCTACGCTTTGCGCCGCGATCTGTTCAAGCCGCTGGACCCGGCGCTGATCAACGACTTCGTGCACCCCATTGTCGCCTCGCTGGCGGGTGCGCAATCGGTTATGGCGGGCGACGCTTTTGCGCTGGAGGAATTTTCGGAGGCGGGCGAATTCGCGCGGCAGGTTCGGATGGTCTCGCAGGCCGCGCTGGTATATTTCCGGCTGCTGCCGGAGCTCATCAAAAAGCGGCGCTGGCGCTCGATCCTGGTATTGACCTCGCATAAAATGCTGCGCTGGCTGACGGCTCCGCTGCTGGTAATCGCGGTAATCGCGACCGTGCCGCTGGCCGGGCGTGGGGGAACTTTCCGGGTCGTGCTGGGCATGGAGATATTGTTCGGGCTGATCGCGGCGATCGGTATGGTCGCGAGCCGGCGCGGCACCGAAGGCAAGGCGACCATCGCGTATCAGTTCGTCGCGCTGAACTGTGCGCAGGCCGTCGGGCTGTGGCGATGTTTTTCCGGGGAAGTTCCGGTGGTCTGGAAGCCGAGGAACCTTTAAGGCGGGGTATCAGGGTTGAGTGTTGTAGTTTGCAGCGAGAATCGGCGGGCGGACTGGGACGAACTGATCGCGAATTGCGCTGACGCGACCTCGGGCCATCTTTGGCAATGGCGCGAGGTGGTCGGTTCGGCGTACGGATTCGATTCCCATTACCTGCTCGCTCAGGACGGGCGCGGCCGCCCGATCGCCGCGGCGCCATTTATTTTTGTGCGCAGCTTTCTTTACGGCAGCGAGCTCGCGTCGATGCCTTATATCGACTACGGCGGGGTGTGCCACGCCGACGGGCTGGATCCAGCGGCTCGCGACGCGGCGCAGGCCGAACTGATTGCCTACGCCCGCGAGTTGGCGGCAAAGCTGCGCGCCAAGCGGCTGCACATCCGAAGCCTGCACCAGTTGGGGGCGCCGTTTGAAGTCAGCACGGAGAAGGTGGCGCAGCATCTGGCGCTCGCCTCGACGCTCGATGAACAACTACGGCGGCTGCCCTCGGAGCGCCGCAATCGGCTCAAGCGGGTCGAAAAGCTTAAGCTCGGCGTGGACGTGAGTGACGCGACCGATCCGGCGGCGCTGGCCGATCTGTGCGCGGTTTATTCGGAGAACATGCGCGATCTCGGATCGCCCACGCACGGGCGCCGGTTCTTCAGCCAACTCGTGAGCCACCTGCGCGATCGGCTTTCGCTGATTCGCGTTCGCAGCAGCGGGCGCGTGGTCGCGGCCGGGCTGGCAATGAATTTCCGCGGCTCGATGACGCTGCCGTGGACGGGCGCGACGGCTGAGGCGCGTCCGGTGTACGCCACCAACGCTCTGTACTGGGCGGGGATACGGCTTGGGATCGAGTCCGGGTGCCACACCTTCGATTTCGGGCGGTCGACCTTCGGCTCAGGCATCTTCGAATTCAAGCGCCAATGGGGGCCGACTCCGGTGCAGCCATATTGGAGCACGCTGTACCTTTCGCCGCGGGCTGCGTCGCCGCGCCATCGCAAGAGCCTGCAGACCATCAGCCGTCTGTGGCGCTACATGCCGCTGGGAGTAGCCCGCACGGTGGGACCGGGGCTGCGACGGGGGATCTCAAATTGAGTTCATTGGCGGCACCGCGATTTGGTATCGAGAAGGCGGCCGGCGAGCCCTCGCGCATGCGGCGCCAGGCGTATCGCTTGATCGGCGAGATTCACATTCCGGGACGGATTCGACTCAACCACGTGTTCCGCGAGATAAAGGGGCTGGGTCTGCCGGAAAGCGGCGTGCGCATGCTCGATGCGGGCACGGGCCGCGGTGATATCGCGCTGCACTGCGCGCGGCTGCATCCGGATTGGCGAGTGCATGGCATCGATCTGGTCGATGAAAGAGTGGAGCGATGCCGCACGGCGGCGCGAAACCTGGCGCTGGGCAACGTCACCTTCAGCCGCGACAATCTGCTCAATCTATCGGCGGTAGCGCAATACGACCTGATCACCAACACCGACGTGCTCGAACATATCGAGGATGATCGGGGCGCGATGGCAAACCTGGCGCGGGCGTTGGCGCCGGGCGGCTATCTGCTGTTGACGTTTCCGTCGGTGCCGCAGCGCCGTCATCTGCGGCTGGTCACGTGGCGCGAGCGCCGAATCGGATTCAAGCCCGAGGACATCGGTCACGTGCGGCCGGGCTACTCGCCCGAGATGATAAACGCGCTGGCGCGCGAGGTGGGGCTCGATCCGGTCAAGACGGTCTGGACGTACGGTCCGTTCGGCAATCTCGCGCACGACCTGTTTTTCGTACTCGGAGACAGCAAGCCGAATCCGATTGTGTTCGCAGCCTCGCTGCCGTTTCTGCTGGGCTTGAGTTTTCTCGAGAATCACACAACGACGCGGCACGGCTCCGGGCTGCTCGCGATTGTGCGGAAACCGGTGAAGCAATGAAGGCGAGCATCTTCGTATTGATGGACGCCTTGGGCTGGGAATGGATCAAAGACCATCCGTTCCTGAAGGAGGCTGCGCCCTATCGGCGTCCGCTCGATTCCGTGCTTGGTTTCAGCACCGCCGCGATTCCATCGATTCTTACCGGGCGATTTCCCGATGAGCACGGACGGCTCTCGTTATTTCATCGCGCCAACGGACACTCGCCGTTCTCGAAGCTGAAGCTCATCTGCGCGATGCCGCCGGCGATGGTCGAGAACCGTTACGCGCGCTTCGCGGTCAAGACGATTGCGCGCCGCATCAATCATCTGAGCGGCTACTTTCAGCTCTACGGGATACCGCTGAAATATCTGCCGAAGCTCGACGTCTGCGAGAAGCGCAACATCTACGCGCCGGGCGGAATTCCAGAATCGACTTCGATTTTCGATCTGCTGGAGAGCAACGGCACATCCTACAAGACCTACTGTTATCACGATGGGACCGACGATCAGCTGCTCGCGTCGATCGAAGCGGATTTGCGCGGGGGCGGGGCGAAATTCTATTTTCTCTACCTCGCGGAGCTTGATTATTTTCTGCATTTGCACGCCGACGATCGCGCCGCCGCGGCCCAGATGCTGGAAAAATATTCGGCTGCACTCGCGCGGCTGCACAAGATCGCGCTCGAGAGCTACGGTGCGGCCGACATTCACGTCTTCGGCGATCACGGCATGGCGCCGACCGTGGCGACGGTCGATATCCAGGCCGCGCTGGCGGCGCTTCCGATTAGCGCGGCCGATTACTTGTGCCTGCTGGATTCCACGATGGCGCGTTTCTGGTTCTTCTCCGCTCGCGCCCGCGAATTGGTGACCAAAGCATTGAAGGAGGTCGATGGCGGAAGATGGCTCGACACCGACGACCTCACCAGGCTCCATTCAAATTTTCCAGACGGGAAGTATGGCGAACAGATTTTTCTGACCGAACCGGGAACGGTAATCGCGCCGAGTCACATGGGTGCGCGGGCTATGGCAGGGATGCACGGCTTCCTTCCGTCGGCGCCGCACTCGCGGTCGGCGTTCGTGTCGAGCGTCGATTATGGCGACAGCATCAATCAGATCACGGACCTATTCGGCGTGATGAAGGCGCATGTATGAAACGGAGGAACGGGTGATGGCAATCGGCGCTGTATGCGATGAGGGCTACGCCCGGCTGCGGGGAAATTTCAGCCACTGGCGCGTGCCGAGCACGATAATCGACGACCTGGTCGATTATCGAAACACGATCAGTTACCCGCGCGAGGCAATGGTATTTCTGGAAGGATCGCCGGGCGATCTGTTCGGCTGCGTGCTGGCGGGCTACGTAAAGATGTACTGCAACGCGGCTAATGGCGCGCGGGTGCTGGCGCGGTTGTCGGGTCCGGGCGAGATAATTGGTTACGCCGATTGCGAAGACGGCAAGGGACGCCGGTCGAAGGTATTTGAGACGCAGGCGCTGACCAAGTGCTCGATTGCGCTGTTCACGCGAGAGCGGGCGGTACGGCTGCTTCGCTCACTTGAGTCCGATCAGGCTATCGAGCTCTACCAGACGTTAAATTCGTACTGGTCGTCAACGCTGCATTGGTGGACAAGTTTTCTTGGCTTAGGTTTCCAGCAGCGCCTCGAAGTTGTCCTGAGCGATCTCGGTCGACGGGTTGGTGTGCACGACAACCGTGGCACGCTGATAATTCCCGAGCTTTCGCAAGCGGATCTGGCAGAGATGATCGCGAGCTCGCGACCGCTGGTAAGCCGGCTCTTGAACGAAATGGAGGACCGTGGACTGGTTCAGCGGCGTGGGAAGCAGTATATTCTGCTAAAGGGTTGGGACTCCCAGGAACATACATTCGCCCGGATCCAAAGTTCGCTCGGCGATGAGCCGCGCTCCGCGGAGGCGGCTGCGCAGCAACGCTATGGCCGGCTTTCGGTCGTCGGTGAGCGGCCCAAGGGTGCGAGGGGCAAGCTGACGCTGAAAGGGGCGGTTGGGAAGTAATTTGATGAAAATTGGCACTATTGAGTTTACGCACGATTTCAGGCGCGCGGGTGCGGCTGTGACGGGAATAATTTTGCTCGCGGTCACAATTTCAATTTCGACGGCCGCATGCGGCTTGTTCAATTCTACGCCGGTGCAGGAAAAAGATGTTGCGCGTCCGGCTGCGAAGGCGGTCGAACCCTACCGGATCGGCAGCGATGATGAGCTCGAGATCATTGTCTGGACCCAGCCGCAACTCAGTGGCAAGGTAATCGTCGCGTCTGACGGAACGATCGCGATGCCGCTGATAGGGAGAGTGCCCGCGGCCGGCCTTACGCCGGACCAGCTGAAGGCGGACCTTGAGAAGCGCTACGCGCGCTATGTTCATGGGGCGAATGCTACGGTGCGCGTGAGCGATCCTGCCAGCCACGTGTTTTATGTGCTTGGCTCGGTAAATAAACCGGGGGCGTACAAGCTGCACTCGGGTGAAGTTTTGTCGCAAGCGCTCGCCGAGGCCGGGGGGCTTGGGGAGTTTGCCGACCCGAGCAAGATCCGTATCATGCGACATAAGGAAAACGAGACGGTCGTGCTGACGGTCAACTACAACGTGGTGCGATCGGGTGGGGACGTAACAGCAGATGTTCCGGTGGAGCCCGGAGACACGGTGTCGGTGCCATGATCATGAAAACCAAAAATTATCTGGGCGCACCAATTCTCGTCGCGGTAATCATCTTTGCGTTTCCGGCCGCCGGGCATACAGACAACCTGTTCCGGCTTTATCCTGAGTTCGAGGCAAGTGCACTTGTCTCGGACAACGTCCCGCTGCGGACCACGCACGAGGAAGGCGATTTCGCCGGCACAATGGCCGCGGGCTTTTACCTCGACTACACGTCGGCCGCAAGGTACGCGTCGCTGCACTGGGATACTTTCGCCCAGTTTTTCGCGCGCCAATCTCAGTACGATCGTGCCGGCGAAGCCCAGTTTGTCCACTTGACCGACGATGAAAACCTGTCCTCGACGACCAAGCTGCGCCTGAATGAACTCTTCTTCCGCGATTCGCCGGCCGGGATGGCCGTCATCACGAGCGATCAGGCGCCGCAGTTCAACACCGTGGCGGCCGAGTTGTTGCTGGCGAACGACCAGGCATCGGTCAATTCGTTCGGTGCAGAGTTGTCCCACTATTGGGGGCGCAACTGGTCCAGCGAACTCAGCGTTCATCAGACGACCTTTTGGAACAATGGCGACAACAGCAGCGGCAACAATACGAGTTACGATCAAAACATCACCACAGTCACCGAATACCATTTCACCGATAACTTCGCTCTGGGCGGGGGATATCGCTTTTACGACTTCATGTTTAGCCGTCCGGGCCTGCCCGACGAACAGGCGCAGTGGCCATTCGTACGGGCTTCCTGGGAGCCGGTGAAAAACCTTTACCTCGAAGGCATGGTGGGCGTCGTGATTTCCCACACCCAGGGAACCAACGAGCAAGCCGTCAATCCGGGCGGCCTGGGATTGCTCGAATACAATTTCGAGCGCGCACGCCTAAAAATATACGGAGGTCAGGAACCCGAGCTGACCTCCGGCTTTGGCGGTGCCGGCAACATCCAGGAGGTGCGCGGCGCGCTGCTCTACGACTTCACCCGCCGATTGACCGGAAGTGTTGGCGCGGGATTTTACGAAGCGCACGCCTCCAATTATGACGGGCAACTCATTTCGTGGGGCGTCGGTCTGACCGATCGCGTGAACAATTGGATAAGCGTTTACACCAGGTTCGTTCAGCTTCGCCGCAATGAGACGGCTTCCAATCAATTTCTTACCAGCGGCACCCAAAGCGGGCGCGAAGCAGTTGGTGACTATTTCGTGGTGGGATTCAATGTCTCGGTCGAAGCGTTCAGATGGAGTTGGCAATGAGTAATCAGACCTTCATTAACACTGGACCTTACTGGGATGTGGTTCACCGCCATAGGGCGAGCTTCTTTTCAACCATCGCGGCGGGTCTGGTGCTGACGATGCTGGCGCTGGTTCTTATTCCCAAGCACTACACCTCATCAGTGCTGCTGCAAGCCTGGCATTCCGATGTTCAACCCGCATTGATTGGGGCCGAAGCTCCAAATATCGCCTCCAATCCCCATATTGAAACGCGTTTGGAGGCGCTCAGCGAGGAGACGATTGCACGCAGCCATCTTGAGGAATTGATATCGAAGCACGGGCTGTATGCTCGCGACGGCAAGCGGGAGCCCGGCGCGATAGGAAAAATGGCCGGCAGTATAACAATCAACATTCCGGATTCAGTGATGCAGTCAACGACCCCGAATCGTTTCGAGAAATTGCTTCCTCCGGACGCTGTCGAGATTTCGTTTCAGTACCCCGATCCGGCCAAGGCGCAAGCGGTGGCGAACGATTTGGGGGATATAATGATCGATGCGTATGGCAAGGAACTTGAGCGCCACAACGCGGATACCATCAAACTACTCTCGAGCGAAGTGGATGAGACCCGAGGCAAGCTCGCCGAAAGCCAGCGCCAGATCAAAACCGTGAAGGAGAAATATCGCGGGAGCATGCCGCAAGACCTCGATGACAACGTCAAGGCTTTGCAGGCACTTCAATTGCAGCTTGAACGGTCCGCGGAGAGCACCAGCAAGACCGATTCATCGGATGCGGCTGCGTCGAATTCGCCAAAGCCAAACACCCCCGATTCGGCGCTGGCAGCGTTGAAGACCAAGCTGGTTGCGCTCAGAGCCCAGTATAGCGACGAGTATCCGGAGGTGATCGAGACCCAGTCCCAGATCGCCATTCTGGAAAAGGAGGTCGCAAACCTTAGCAAGCAGGCGGCCGCTGTGCCGAAACCTAATTCGGCCACCACCTTGATCCAGCAGCAAATTGCCGATTACCAGCGCGCGATCGCCGAAACCCCGGCACATGAGGAAGCGATTGCGGCGGTGAACCGCGACTATGAAATCCTGTCGAGCCGCTATCACGATCTGAACAATCTCTTGTTTGAAGCTCGCGCCGATCAGGCAGTGCTGGAACGCGGGCAGGGAGAGCGCTTGAAGGTACTGCAGTCCGCCGGGCTGCCCATCACTCCGTCATATCCAAACCGGCTTTTGATTATAGGCGGCGGCATTGCCCTGACGCTGATGGTTGCGCTGGCAATCCCCTTTGCGCTGTTCTACACGGATAGTTCATTCAAGGATTCCGATGACGTCAGGGGCGAGTTCGCCGATGTCAACACAATTGTCATCTCGCGGGTGGCGGAGGTCGAGAACCGTTACGCCAATGGGGCGTCAGCATCGGCGCAGCCCCTGCTCGCGCTGCCGGGAAATGGGGTCGCATACGACTCCCACGCAATCGTAAATGGACAGTCCGCCAACGGCGGTCACACTGCGGCCGATGGCGAAACAGCAAACGGCAACGGCGTTAATGGAAATTTACATCCGCTCATGGGCGCGGCCGCAAGGTTCGCCCAGCGCTATCCGGCGCCGCCGTTGGTGGCGGCTGGAGAGGGGACGATCAGCAGCACGGCTGACGAGTTCCAGTTGCTCGCCTTCAAGCTGAGATCATGGGCGGCGCAACACGACGCCAAGGTATTTGTCGTTGCCAGCGGCATCGGCGGCGAGGGAAAGAGCTTTGTCGCGCTGAATCTGGCGGCCGCGCTGGCAGTATCGGGTAGCGGCACTCTCTTGATCGACGGCGATATCCGCGCGCCATTTCAGCACTATGCCTTTCCGGTGCCGAAAGTGGGCGGACTGCTCGGATATCTGCAGGGGACCACGGAATTCGCCTGGACCCTACTGCCGACACCCGTGCCAGGACTGAGCCTGTTGCCCGCGGGTGGAACAAGCAACCGCGCGCCGGAATACCTCGCTTCCACCAAAATGGACGAGTTGATCGAGACCGTGAAGGCCAGCGGCGCTTACCAATACATAATAATTGATACCCCGCCGGCATTGCTGGTTCCCGATGCCCAGATTCTGGCGAGGGCCGGAGATGGCACAATCCTCGTGACCGCCGCCGACAGCACCTCACGCGCCGCGACCACCAAGACGTTTCTTATGTTCGATCCCGAGACTCTATTCGGGGTGGTGCTGAATCGCTTCAAGCCTTCGTATTCGACTATGCGCAGCGAGCGTTATGGCCGCTACGGACGCTACGGTCGATACGGGCGCTACGGGAAATACTCGAAGTACGCGGATAGTGAGACGATCGGCTGAGCTGCGCGCGGCAAAGCGATTTGTGGTGCGATCGTCAACCTTCCGTTCACCGGCTGGACTACCGACGGCGGACAGAAATCTGCCGGCGCGTGTGGCTTTGAATCGATGAGCGGACTGGAGACAAGCCGTCAATTCTGGGATGAGAAGGCCCGGGAAAACCCCTACTGGTATGTATCGTCAGCGGGTCCGTACGAGGGGCGCAACCTCGCCGAATTCTGGGCGTCGGGCCCGAAGATCTGGAACGATCTGAAGTCGGCGTCCGGCTACCAGCCCAAGCGGATCGACACAGTCGTGGAAATCGGCTGCGGCGTAGGGCGGCTAACTCGCGCGATCGCGCCCGAGGTGGGCAGGGTATTCGCGTTTGATCTGTCGGCGGAGATGCTGGCGATCGCGCAAAGCTCGGTCGAGGCTGCCAATGCGTCGTTTCATCGCGCGGGGAGCCCGGCACTCGCCGAAATCGCGGATGGCTCGGTCGATGCGTTCGTCGCGTACTGCGTCTTTCAGCATCTGCCCAATCCGGGAGTGCTGCGAGACTATCTGAAGACTGCGGCGCGGGTGCTCAAACCGGGCGGATGGCTTATCTTCACGATGACGCCGCGGACGTGGCGAGACTCGATTGCGTTCGCGTTGCGCGCGCGCCGCTGGCTGGTGGAGCGGCGCTCCTCGCAGGGCCCGCACGGGCTGTATCGCAACGAGTGGTACGGAATTCGTCCGACGATCCAGGAGATCGAGGGTCTATCCCCGATCAAAACGAAAAATCTTCTCCTGCACGGAGACAAATGGCTCTTCTTCGGAACGCTTTGAGCGAATGACTGACGGCGCGTTCAACTTGAGCCCGCCAGGATCGTTCCCGCTTAGCGCCGATCCCGCGTTTGAAGACGAGGTGCGCCGCGAGCTGGAACAGCTGATCGTGCGCGTCCGCAACTGCGCCGCCGCGCCGAGCGTGGCCGGCGTTCTCCTGACGGGAAGTTTCGCGCGCGGCGAGGGAACAATAATCGCCCATCCTCGAACCACAAGCCGGTGGCTGAGCGATGTCGAGTGCCTGGTGGTGGTTCGGGGCGGCATCGTCTCAAAGCGGGAAATACAGCGGTCGATGCGGCAGGTCGAGCGGGACACCAACTCCGATTTGGCCAACGCCGAGCGCGGAATCAAGGTTGAATTGCGCGCGATTCTGACGCAGGGGATGACGCGGCTGCGTCCGGCGATCTTTACCCGAGAGCTGTGCGAGCATGCAAAGCTGCTCTGGGGTGATCCTGACGCGATTCCGGTTCCGCGCATGCCGTCGAGTGGAGACGCAATATCCAAATATGATGCGTTTCGATTGCTGAACAACCGGATAATCGAACAAATTGCGGTACGGAGCGAGTATGCGGACCGGGTCAGCGATAGCACTGCGACTGCGTACTCGCTGGCCAAATTCTGGATTGATCTGGGGACGTCGCTGTCGGTGTTTTTGGGATGTTACCGGCCAGGATATCGGAGCAGGCAAAAGCCGTTTGAGGATGCCCTTGGCGCGCACAAAGAGATTTTGGGAGCCGAGATGTGCGGGCGGCTTATCTCCCGCTTCCGCAACGCGATGGCTCAAAAGCTCGGCCAGACCGGATTTCCGCCCGGAGATCCCGCCCAAGAATTCAACGAGGCCGTCGAGATTGCGCGCGCGACCTGGAACTGGGAAAGCGGGCAGTTGCTGGGCACAAACACAGCGGCGGGCGATTGGCGCGGAATCTTCGCGCGATTGAGCAATCTCGAGACGGCCGCGCAGCGCTTTCGTGGCTGGGCTCGAGTGTTGCGGCGGCCCTCAGAATTGCGTCAATTGGGACCGCGCGCGATGCTCGCCGCGGCGCGGGTCGGTTCGCTCGCCACGCTGATTTACGGAACCGGATGCGTAATCGATTTCTTCTGGGACGAGATCGGATCGGATAGGAGTCGAGGAACCGAGATGGCGGCCGAGCTTTGCCGGGCGCTCGGCGTTGACGCGCGGGACGCATCGGAACGCCGCCGGCTGCTCACTCGCGCCACGCTGGGAGCCTGGGAGAGGCATTTGAGGTTCGCTGCCGCATGAGTCGCGCGGTCACCATCTCGATTCTCACTTACAAGCGCCACCAGCACCTCAGGCGCGCGCTGGCATCGGCGCTTCCGTACGCGGACCAGGTGGCCGAGATCATCGTGGTTGACAACGCCGCTGAACCCGCACTGAAGAGCCTTCTGGCGGCCGAATATCCAAATGTGCGCTACATCGCCGCGCCGTCCAACGCCGGGTGCGAGGGCCGAAACATTGGGCTGCGCGCGGCCGGTACTCCAATCGTAATTACCATCGATGACGACGTGGAATTTTGCAGTCCAAATTGCATCGCGGAAGTGGAAGCAGCATTTTCGCGCGATCCGCAGCTCGCATGCCTGAACTTCACAGTTACCGGCGTCGACGGCAAGGTTCTGGAACGCGATTGGTGTCACCCTCGGCCAATCTCACACGCCGCCAGGGAGTTTGAAACTCACTTCATTCTGGAGGGAGCATCCGCGCTCAGCCGGGAGAAGGTTTTGTCGGTGGGTGGCTACCCGGCCGAATTTTTCCTCGGCCACGAGGGCGTGGATCTTGGCTATCGACTAATCGGCGCCGGGTACCGCGTCGTGCACACACCCCTCGTATCGACAACGCATTACGCGGCGTCCGAGCATCGTCCCGATTGGCGAGTTTATTATTATTACACTCGGAATGGAATTTGGGTCGCCTATCGATCCTTTCCACCGGTGATGGCCGTTTCCCGGGTGCTCGCCTATCTCGCCACGATGGGATTTTTTTCGTTGCGCGCGAATCAGATCCCGGCGTACCTGCGGGGATGCGCAGACGGGATGCGCGGGTTGTCGCGAATGGACCGTCACAATCTCGATGCTGACTCACTAAAGCATGTGCGCGAGATCCGGTCCGAACGGGTGCGATTATTTGGAAGAATCCAGCGACGCTTCCGCGAGAGAATTCTATAACATTTGCCGAGTCTGCCCCGGGTGCATCTCAATTTTTGGAACCTTTCAGCGGCACGCCAATGATCGCCACTTGATGCGGGGGGCAGGCTCAGCGCCGTGACATTTTATTTCCTCTTTCTGTTTCTGGTTCCGTTTCAGCACCATCCGGTGATGGGAGCCCAGCTTTTCCACGTCGGATTCTTTCCCATTACGCCGATTAAATTGGTGGGAATTCCGCTGGTCGCCGCCGCGGTGCTGCTCCCGCGGCCGCCCGATGCGGCGCCGCGGCCGAGCGCGCGAATTCTTTTTCTGTTTGCCGCGTTCGTGCTGTTTCAGATTCTCGGGACCACCTTGTCTTCCTTGAGCTTTCCGGCCGACGACGCATCTACCCTGTTTTCCTTCGCGATCCTGATGATCGCGACAAATCTTCTCATCAGCACTCAAAACAGAATGCAAATGACTATTCGCGTGATCGTGCTGGTCGAAACATTCGCGAGCACGTGGCTGTACAAGCAGTACTACATTTATCATTGGCCGCGGCCGCTTGGTCCGTCGGCGGATCCCAATTATGAGGCGCTCTCGCTGGTCATGACGGTGCCGCTCGCAATCTGGATGATCCGCTACGAACAACGCGATTTGTGGAAATGGGTCGGGCGGATTTGCAGCCCGATCCTCGCATTCGCGGTTTTCGTTTCGCAGTCGCGAGGGGGGTTGCTTGCGCTAGTCGTGATGGCCGCGCTGGCGTGGCTGAATTCCCAGCATAAAATGCGATTGGCGGTGGGCTCCGTGGTCGCGGTCGCCTTCATGCTCGCGATTGGTCCCGGCCAAATGATCAAGCGGCTCCAGCAAATGCAATTTCAGGGACAGGGGCAGACTGGCGCTGAAATCTCGACGCGAGCCCGTGTCGAGTTGGCGCGAGCCGGGCTGCGCATGATGGAGCATCATCCGGTCTTCGGCGTAGGGCTGGGCCAATTCCAGTCTTACGAATTTCGCTACAACCCGTTGCTGATGAGCCTTGAGGGACATCCGCACATCGCACACGACACCTACGTGCAGTTGGGCGCCGAGGGAGGGATTCCCACGCTGGCGCTCTATTTGGCTATTCTGATGTTGACCCTGGCTACTTGTCGGAGCGCCCAGAAGGTGCAGGGCGTGCCCGACGATATGGCGGGGCTCGCATTGGCATTTCAGATCGGATTGATTGGCATTATGGTGGCGGAGGTTTTTCTCACCGCGCAATACATAAAGGAAGTCTGGGTATTTATCTCGCTCACGCCGAATTTGTACGCGATTTCCGTTCATGCCGCCGCAATGAGCAGGAAGACCGCATCCGCTCCGACCGGGCCTGCGACGCCAGTAGCCCCGAGGCCGCGCCTGCGCACCGGATGAGGATCCTGCTCATTTCAGAGATGATCCCGTGTCTGCCGAGTCACGACGGTTTTCGCCTGATACCCGCAAACCTGATTCGTAATCTCTTCGATCGTCACGAGATTCACCTGATTGCGCTCTCGCGTGACGGAGAAGGCGAGGAGCAATCGGAGTGGCCGCGCGCCTACTGCCGATCCGTCTCGATATTTCGTTGCGCTCATGGAACTCGAGCCAAAGCGCGCGCGATAACCGGCGCCATTGATCCAGCGCTGGCGCGCTTCATCAGCGATGCAGTGGCGAAAGTGCGGCCGGACGTGCTCCATCTCGAAGGCGGAGGATTGGCTGCGCTGCTTCGCGCAACCACGCGAGAGCGGCCAGGAGTTCTCTGCGTGCATGACTCGAAGGCGCTGCGCTATCGGGAATTTGCCGGCTATGCCGCCGGGGCGCGGGAGCGGTTCCGTCTAAAGCTGCTCTCGGTTCTGGCTCGGCGTCAGGAGCGGCGATGGTTTGGCTACGCGGACCGCGTCGTGGTCACGTCGCCCTCCGACGCACAGGCGCTGTCGGCCGCGGTTAACGCGGATCGAATCGCCGTGATACCCAACGGCGTTGACCTTGAGTATTTCGCGTACCGGCCGGCGCCGGAGGCCGGCCGAATCGTCTTCAGCGGCAATATGAGTTGGCCGCCAAATGAAGATGCGGCCGAGCATTTTGCTCGCGATCTCATGCCGGCGATCCGAAATCGGATTCCAGGCGCTTCTTTCTGGATCGTAGGCGCGCAACCATCGTTGCGAGTTCGAAATCTGTCGAGCCTTCCCGGAATTCATGTCACAGGTACGGTCGCCGATATACGGCCCTGGATCTGGAGCGCGGCCGTTTACGCCAGTCCGCTGAGATTTGGACTCGGCGTGAAAAACAAGATTCTTGAGGCGATGGCTTCCGGCGCGCCCATAGTTGCAACATCGCGGAGCCTATCCGGCACGCCATTGATCGACGGGCGGCATGCGATGATCGCGGATGACGACGCGAAATTCGGCGATTCGGTCGCCCGGCTATTGGCCGAATCCGCGATGCGCGAATCGCTCTCGCGCGAAGCGCGGCGCAAAGTCGAGGCGGAGAACTCATGGTACTCGGTCGCGGCGGCGTATGAGGGGGTATATCGCGAGGCTTTGGCGGATCGCGGCCGTCAGCAACAGCACGAGCCGCGAGGTTCGGTCAAAGGTCGCTAAGCGCTTGCTTTGCGGTGGTCGCCGGAGTCTTTCCGCGTCGACGGCCCGGGATCAATCCGAGCTTGATTATCTTCACTGCGGCGGCTTGAGGCAGGAGCGCGGCGAGTGGAAACCAGACCGTGTGTAACAGCTTGCTGCGAAAGTTGTACCCGGGATTACGCCACGAGGATCTCAGTCCCGTAAGCATCAGTCGCACCCGCCGATCGTCCATCATCGGGTGATGGGTTGGGTCGACACGCAACGAGGCCAGTCGATACTTCAGATGCGCCGGCTCACGCGCGGCCCAGTTGCGTGGGATTGCGAACCGGGACCGGCTGGCGAACTCCGATAGCGCCGACTCGCGCTGCAGATCGATGACTATCTTGACGCGCAGCTTGCGCGAATCCAGTTCCTCGCCCAACATGCCGTGATTGGATTCGTGAATCCGGTAGCAGCCGAGAGTTTTTCTGAGCGAAACGACGTCGCCCAAAAACGGCGCAATTATTTCAAGCGAAGTGTCGGCTGCCTGATGCCACTGTGACTCGGGCAACGGCAGGAGGCGGTCAAGAACGGTTCGCGCGAACGCGTTCCCGCTGGTAGGGACTCCGACGTAGCCGCCGGCATCGAGTATCGATGCGCGGATGTCGCCATCGGGCATTTGCGCCGGGGAATATGGAACGGTTCCTCCGAGCGCCCGCCCATCCGCATCGACATGCGCCAGCACGAATTGCGCTTTCGCAACTCCGGGATGCCACGCCCGCATCACCTCCTCGACGGCATTGGGCAGCAGCACGTCATCCGCGTCGAGAAACATCACGATGCTGCCGTGACTCGCGCGAAATCCGGCGTTGAATGCGGATGCGTGGCCGCCATTGGGTTTGAAGATTGCAGATACTCTGTTGCCATAGCTGGAGATCACATCGCGGGAATTGTCGGTCGAACCGTCATCGACGACTACGACTTCGACGGGCGCATAGCTCTGCGCAAGCGCGCTATCGATCGCCGCGCGCAGAAAACGAGCGTAATTGAAATTGTCGATGATGATGCTGACAAGCGGCGTTGTCCCTTCCGCTTGCGCCCGCGTTTCCATCCGAGAGTTACTATCCAGCGACCGATCGAACGTCCGCGCTGCCATAGTCAAACTTGCGTTGCGCGACGGGTTTCCAGCGGGAAAGGTCTCTCCCGGTGAGCCGTTCAAGCTCCTCTATTTCAGGGAGCATCATCGCGCGGATCTCGTCAGCCGATTCCTGGCTGAGCGGCGGGAACTCCTCGACGAAAGGCCGCCGCATGATCTTCCACAGCGCGGTACGCTGGACGAGTTCGATCAGGGGACGCGCGCCATGGCGAGAAACCCAATCGACAGTCTCGACCGTGCGCCGGGCAACCGCGCTGGAGCGGGCCGCGGCGGGAGCCGAATATACCTTTGCGCTGCCGACCCGGGAGCGATCCAGGGCAATGCGGCGCGCTCCGATGAAATCGCAGACCGTGTCCAGGTAGCCTTGCGGATTGGAATTCAGATCTTCGTAGAACAGCGCCAGCACGCGCGATTTTCCAAAGGTTGCTTGCCATCGCTTGAGGTGAGTCGCGTAGCTGCACAGATCCGCGCCGCAGTTGATCTGGAAGCGCCAATATCCGTCGAACGTATCATTCACGGGGCGCCGCTCCGATCGGAGCAGCCGATACAGCGAATACAATCTTGCGGCCGGCTCGCGAAAGGTGACAATTATTTTGCAGTCGGGAATGTCGCGTTTGATTCTTTCCCGCGCGATCGCATTCGAGAAATAGGTGGGGCCCATCTCTCCGGCCGGAACATCGGCCGGGTAGTCGCCAAACAGATTGCAGTACCACTCGGCGCCGCGATCGTAGCGAACATCGAAAAATCGCGTTTCCTTTTCGCTCGGCAGGCCGATGTGACCCATCAACACCTCGTGCAACCAGGTTGTACCGGTTCGAGGCGGCCCGACATGAACGAAACTGGGCAGTCGCAAGACGTTTCGGTTACTCATTTCCCCTGTTAGCAACTATCCGCGGTAATCGAAGATCATAGCGCACCGCGGATTAGAAACCCAAATGTCTGCGAGAATCCATCAATCTATCTTATAAACGTGAGCCTGAAATGGAGCGTAAGTATCCTTGAAGCCAGACCCGCCTTGATCGGGCGCGATTGAACGATTCTCGCCTTCCACGGATACCGCGCGAGCGGGGCGCCGCAGCGTGAAGCTTGCCGTGACGCTGTCACCGCCGTGATTGTACGAAATAAGGTAGCGGCTGCCGTCCTTGAGGTCCTTCTCCTTGGTAATTACGGTGCCGGAAGCCGAATTTGCGGAGAGCACGGGGCTGTCCGGCGCGATCAGTACCGGCTCAAGCGCGCTGATTCCCTTGGTCACGTTGACCAACTCGTCGTAGCGCTGCTGGCGAAGCACCGGATCCCGCTTGCCCCAGTCGAGTCCGCGCAGTCCGTATGACCAATAGAAGACTCCGCGCGCTCCTTCGGTGATCGCCATCCAGCTCATGTCATGGAGCTCCTGCTCGGTGGGGAAGTGCGATAGCCGGTTCTGCCAGAAAAACTGGATCACCGTCCAGACCGGCCGCGCGCCATGAACCGCGCCTATCAGCTTGCGGGTCAAATCGCCGACATAGCTTTCGGGAAAGCGCGTGCCGAGAACGTACGGGTCGACGCCCAGCACGTCGACGGTGTCGCGCCAGAACTGGTACTCGTTAGGATAGTTTTCCACCGCGAAGGTGATGCTGGCCGGGTCATTCTGTTTGATCAGGCCATATTGATGGAATGTCCGCGGTTGCCGCTCGCTTGCGCACTCGTCACACGTGTAGTAGCCGACGACGCGCGAATCGCCGGCCAATCCTTTGGCGTATTGAGTAATCACCTGGTCCGGGGGAACGTTGCCCGCTTGCGCCCACTTCGGATACGCGCGCATCTCCGGGAAAAACGCGCTCACCGTCGCCAGGTAGAAGATGCCGAACGGCTCCATCGCCTCGGTGTAAGGATAGATCACATCCGCGCGGCCGTTGGCGATAAAATAATTTATCATCAGATTGATCGGCGCCTTGGCTATCGCCGTCAATCGCGGAATGTAGGGGGCGGGGCTCAGCGCATAGCCGGTCGTATCGTACAGGCCGATCACAAATCGCGGGCGCCCGCCCATGTGAATGATATTGTCCGCGTCGATCCACGCCTTCATCTTGGCGCGCGTCTCGCTGCTGACCTTTACGATCGTGTACGACGATGGCGTGAAGATGCGCTTGTCGCCGGGCCCTTCCAGGTATCCCTGTAGCCGGTATTGCCCAGGCGGAAGACTGCCCATGTCGATGGTCGCGACGGTAGAGCCATTGGCCGGTGGTGACAGACGATTAGTCGAAAGCACCTTTCCGGCCGAATCCGTCACTTCGAGCTTGACGTGAAGCTGCGCCATGGTGGTGTCCGCAGGCGGCTTGACATCGATCGAGACCCGCGCGACCTGGCTCTGGTCGCTGAACATCATTCCCCGATAGTTGGGGTACAGCAGATAGGTTTCCAGCGGCGGGGGGAGTTCGGATTGCAGCAAAAGTTTTCTGAACCATGACGTTCCAGCAACCGGTCCCACCGTTTCCGCGCGGAAGGAACCGACGCTGCCATCGGCGACCTCGGCGTGCGCTTTCATCACTGGAGACCAGGCAGCCGTACCGACAACCGGCTTGGTCATCGCCCATTTGTTGGCAGGGATTTCGATAAGACGGATTCGGGTTCCACCGAGCCGCTTGGGCACGGTAATGCTAGTTTGAGTTTTTATTTCAGCCGAAATCGTGTACAGGCCGGGCGGACATTTCAAAGCATTCTGGGCGAATGGGTACGGCTGGGCGCACGGTTGCTGTAGCCGCAGGCTGGCGGTATCGCCGCTCCCTTCGAGGCTGAAGCAAGAAGGGTTGAGCGTCCACCCTTGAAGTCCGGAGCGCAGATCTCCGTTGACTAGAAGATTCGGCCCCAAAGTGTACCCCGTTTCCGGCGCATCGAGGCCTCCGGTAACGATGCCCTCACAATGCCCGGAGCCGGCCGGCGTGAGCATCGAGAAGCACACGACTGCCAGTGCAATAGCTACTCGACTAGTCAGTCTCAGCATAAGCTGATAGTGCCAATGTATAGGATAAAATACAATTTCAGAATGCAATCATGGATCAGGATGCGGTGGTAGTTGCGATGAGGAAGAATCGCGCCTCGACGAGCGGCGAGCGTTCCGAGAACGGAATAAAGGCATCGAACTCCGGACTACTCATCCAGAGATGATACCCAAGCCCGTCGAGCGAATCGGTTATGGATTTCACCGATCCGCCAAATTTTTCGAGTCCGCACCCGACATGCATTTCGAAGAAGCAATCCGGGCGATAACGCGAGAGCGTATCGGCCGCTCCCCGCAGCACTTTCGACTCGAAGCCCTCGACGTCAACAAAGAGAACATCGGGAGGCCCATATCGCCGCGTAAGCTCATCGACGCTGATGCTGGGCACGGCGATTTTGCCCCAGGCGCCGCTGCCGTCATCGGCCTGTCCGTTCGCGCGGCAATTGAATTCAACAGGGTCCGAGGTGTCGGACACTGCCGCATTGATCACCTCGACGTTGCTGGCGTCATTCAGGCGGCAATTTCGGATTGCGGCCTCATAGTTATGCGGGCTGGCCTCGACTGCGATCACCTTTCCGGTCGCGCCAACAAATTTCGCCAGAATCATCGCGATGAGACATTGAAACGCGCCGCAATCGAACACAGTGGCGCCCCGACGCAGACGATGCTGCGCGAGGAACGACATTTCGAGCGGATTTTCGGGCGCATCGCGGTCGTACCAGCTCTTTGCCGTCGGATCCGAGATCCACAAGTCGAACTGATGGCCCGACCTCGACCGGCGCACCTGGTAAGGCCTAAAACGCCGCAGTGCCCAACGATACCTCGCCACCCGGATTCGGTTCGCGACGGCCGGTGGAACCACTAATTTGGCAGCGCTTCTAAGATTCATACCTGTTCCTGACACTGTCGCATTGGCTGGAAACCTCTGCAACCATAGCGCCGCTGCATCGGCGTGATTATTGTCTTGACAAATGGTCGCGAGCGGCTATTTTCCCATGCTTTGGCCAAGCGCCGGCGCCCGCAGGGATCCGAGATTGGGCGAAACGTCGCGCGCCGCAAGGAATTTAAAGGATTTTGATGAGCGAGAATCATTCCGTTGGCGGGACCGCCTCGTCCCGAATATTGCAGACGCTGGATCGATATTTGGGCCGCGGCTCGTACTATTGGCTGAAGGACCGGATTCATCCGCAGCGCGAATACACCCAGCTTACCTATGCGCGACTAATCGACGAGGTGCTGACTCCACAAACGCGGTGGCTCGACGCCGGCGGCGGCCATAAGATTCTGGAAGTCACGTCACCGGAAGACGAACTGGCGATGGTGCAACGGGTCCGGCTGGCCGTGTGCTGCGATCGCGTCCTCGATGCGATCGCGAAGCATCGCAGCATTCGCCTTGCCGTCGGAGCCACACTTGACCGCCTCCCGTTTCGCGGACAATCGCTCGACTTGATCACCCTGAATAACGTTGCCGAGCATCTCGAGCGGCCCCGCGAAGTGCTGTCGGAGTTCGCGCGCATACTCGCTCCGGGCGGCCGCCTGATCATCCACACCCCAAACGTCTCGAGCTATGCGATGCGCATCGCGGAGTTGGGGCGCCGTGTTTTGCCCAAAGCTTTCATCATGAAGCTGATTCGCTTCATGGATTTTCGCGAAGAGGAGGACGTGTTTCCGACCTACTACCGCGCCAACACCTGCGCTGATCTCGCGGCGGCGGCGGGGCAGGCCGGGCTCTCGACCGAGAAAATGCTGTTGGTTCCGGCGCGCCCGTTATTTTATTTCATCGCACCGCTGTGCGCTGCCGAACTGGCCGCAAGCCGACTGATGATCCGCACGGGCGCGGAGCGTTTCGCCGCGAGCGTAATTCTGGCGGTGTTTCGAAAACCGGCCTAGCGGTTGCTTATACAGCCTTCATTTTCGCAACCGAAAACTTGGGGCCGCCTATTCCGCGGCGACGGACGACGCCGACCTCGTGGAACCCGACCTGGTAAACCGCCTTCATGGGGGTGGGATTGTTGCTGGCGACAATGGTGAACAGGCGGGGACGTTCGCGCAGTTGCCACTCAGTCGCGAAATACAGCAACGCCCGGTAGAGTCCGCGGCCGCGGAATTTTTCCATCGTGTATGAGGTCGATAACTCCGCCTCCCCGGGTTCCAACACGATTATCGGGCGCTCGGCCGGATAGTCGTACGCCCAAACCACGCCTCCCAGTTCCCCGTTGAGCTCAAGCGTCGCGCAGTGCGATGCGCCGCTCGCCTGGTCGCGCCGGAATTCGTTGGGCAGATCGGTTCGGTTCTCGCGAGCGCGCTTGAGGCGATCCAAAGCGTCGGCATACATGGCGACGCCGTCGGCTATCGGAAGCGGCTCAAGCAGCTCTCCGCGATTGATTACGAAAATGTGAAAGTCGAGAAGCCGCAACGAATCGAGAGCAATGCGGGGCAAATTCAGGATCCCCTCGTCTCGAATCACTGCGAGGACTGCTGAAAGGCGTGGCATGTAGAAATCACTCCAACGAAGTGGACACCGCGTCAAGCTGGACCTGCCGCAGTCAGAATTGGCTACGGCAAGATGGTTCTCAAGGGAACAACAATCTGTCAAGAGGGCAGACGCCAATGGAAGTGTTCAATCGTTTGGCGGGCAAAATCACGAAAATGAACACGCGCCGGAGGGGGAGATTTTTCAAATTTGTATAGTTTGACAATGAAGCCGTAACACGGCTAAAACTGAGAGGCTTGGGGCGAAGGGAACGAGCAGTTGACGCTTTAGGGCAGGTTTAGGGGACTGCGGCCCGAAGGCTCGGCATGCTGGGAAGTAAACCGGTGGGGGGATGCTGAATCCGCAAAATAGCAGGGAAGCGGCTGAGCGAATTGCTGACGCAATTTGTATTTTCGTCGGCTACCTTCTGGCCACAGAAATCGCCTTGGCGTTCCAATGGGGCAGGATTCGGGTACTCCTGCCTGGTGGGGCTTCGCAAGCGAAATCGCAGTATTCGGCCCTCTTAATCGTCGCGATCCTGCTCTGGCTGACGCTGACCGCATACACCGAAACCTATCGACCCCACCGCACGGAACGCCTCAAATTCCTTGTTCGCGGGCTGACGCAGACGTTGCTGATCTGGTCGCTGGTGACGATTGCGGTGATCTTTGCACTGAGATTTGAATTTCTGAGCCGGCGGTTCACGATTTGTTTTATTGCCACCTCGATGGTTTTCATCTTCATCAGGCAGCTGGGAACCGTGCTTGTGTTGCGCAGCCTGCGCCGCTCCGCGCATAAGTGGCGGACTGCGGTCGTGATCGGCGACGACGAGGCAACCTGCCAGCACTTCGCGGGACTTCTGACTGCCGCGCATCCCATGGGCTATCAGCGGGTAGACGTTCAGCCGGGAAAGCGGGCGGTTGGCTGCAACGGTAATCGGGCGGAATCCGGCATCAGCTGCAAGTGCGCCTCGCTCGAGGCGATTGACGATGTTTACCTCATTGGCGTGAACGACGGGGAGGATGGGTCGGCGAGTGCGGGGTGCATGCTCACCCTTCTCAAGCAAGGCAAGTCCGTTCACATCGTACCCAGCCTGCTCGATACGAGGCTGTTCCGCCAGTCGCTCGGCGATATTGCGGGGATTCCGGTGCTCTCGGTGAGCAAGGGCGAGCTGAGCCCCATTCAGGCGGCGGTTAAACGCTTAGTCGATTTCGTCGTCTCGGCGCTGTTATTGATCGTTCTGTCGCCTGTGATCGTCGCGATCACGGTCGCGGTAAAATTGACCTCGCCGGGCCCCGCGTTTTTCCGCCAGAAGCGCCTGGGTCTCGACGGCAAACCCTTTACCCTCTTTAAATTCCGCACCATGCGCACCGACGCGGAGCAAATCCTGAAGGACTCGCCGTCGCTGCACGCCAAATACCTGCAAAACAATTTCAAGCTTCCCAAGGGCGAAGATCCGCGCCTGGCTCCGCTCGGAGGATTCCTGCGCGCCACCAGCCTCGATGAGCTGCCGCAACTGTTCAATGTCTTGATCGGTGAAATGAGCCTGGTCGGGCCGCGCCCGATCGTGCCCCCTGAGGCGGTTCATTACGGCGATTCAGCGATGCTCTTCATGTCCGCCAAGCCAGGGATGACCGGCCATTGGCAGGTCAGCGGCCGCAGCGAGATCGCGGAGTACGAGAAGCGGGTCGAATTGGACCTCGAATACATCCGCGACCAGTCAATCGGCAAAGACCTCGAGATATTGCTGCGAACCGTTCCGGCAGTATTGCGGCGCAAGGGCGCCAACTAGCGGTTGCGGCGGAATGTCGTCGCCGTAGTAGCTGCAGGCTCTGCTACCGTGGTTTTTCCTGATGCCATTGATTTCGCACCTTTTCCCCGGGTCGCCCGTATGGTAGGAGTTCTGCTCAGGGGCTTCGCGCAACTATGATCAAACGATCACTCCGTCAGTCGTGTCTGTTCGCGTGTTTCGCGATAGTTGCCGGATGCTTATCCGCTGCGCCTTCTTCTCTGGCGGCGGCGCGCCCAGCGCGCATGCCGCGCCGGGTTGCCCTGTATCTTAATCTCCAGGATACGGGACAGACAGTTGTGCTTCCGGTCGGGGAACAACTGGTCGTGACGCTTCCAATGAAGACCTACAACGACAACTACTGGTATGTGGCCCGCAATTGGGGCGGGGGCCTGAAATTGATAGCGGGGCCTGACGAGCGACGCCCGAAGAATTGGCGACCCTCGCGGCGATACACCTCGGAGGTGTTCTACTTCCGTAGGGAAGCCCCGGGAACCGCGCATTTGGTGCTGGAACAGAGCTATTGGTCGAAGCCGATGATTCTCAAGGTGGTCGATCGGCCATTCCCATCGCCTCTGCTGCCTCCTGCTTCTGCTGCTCTGGCTGCTGCATCTTCTACTCCTCCGATCAAGGAGAGACTGGTGCTGCGTGGTATCCATTTCGACTTCAACAAGTCGACGATCCGGCCCGGTGATGCAGCCGTTCTGGATGAAGACGCTTCAACGCTTAAGGCCAGCCCCAATGTGGCGGTAAACGTCAACGGTTACTGCGATGCGATCGGCGGCGAGGAATACAACTTGAAGCTGTCCGATCGACGTTCAGTCGCCGTGGTGGATTACCTGGTGAAATCCGGGATTCCGTCGAGCCAGTTGATTCCGCACGGGTACGGCAAGAATGACTTCGTCGCCACCAACGACACGGCTGAGGGCCGCGCCCAAAACCGCCGCGTCGAACTGGCGCCCAATCAATAAGCCGGGCTGAGACTGAAAACGTCTGATAACCGGCCGCAGTCCCCTACCGGGTGTTTCGATAGGCGAGGCCCAGCGGACGGTCTCAGGCCGCAATCGCCCGGCTCGCCCCGATGGGATTCCGACGACCTCGGGCGTAAGCTGTCCACTGCGATACCATGCCCATAATTGCGCAACACGTTCCGATATATGAGGAAATCCTGGCGCTACCCGGGATCGTCGGCGATCCGATACTGTCGTGGGGTGTCACGAAGATCAATATTCCGGATATCTTTCGCAAGCCGTGGGCAAAACTGTCGATTCGCGAGAAGGTGATAAAGCTGCATCATTGGCTGCTGCACAATCTGCCTTGGACAGTTTCCGCCGAATTCGATCAGCCGGATTTGGGTGCGCTGCTCCGAAAGCGCGGCGTGCAAACCATCGACATCCTTGATTGGTACGACAGCCGCGCGAACCTCCGGCTCGATATGAATCAGCCGGTCGCTGCCGAGCTTCACAATCGTTATGGCATGTTCATCGACATCGGCTGTTTGGAGCACGTTTTCGACACCCGCCAATGCATCGAAAACTGCATGCGGATGGTCGCTCCCGGCGGCCATTATGTGCTCTGCACTCCGGTCAGCGGATACGTCGGTCACGGCTTCCATACGTTTGATCCCAAGGGACTCGGCCTCGCGCTGACCCTGAACGGGTTCGAGGTCGTTTATCAGCGGTACACTACGCCAATGGGCAAATTTCTTGAGAAGCCCAAGGGAGACACGCTCATCTGGCTGGTCGGGCGCAAGCTGAGCGCAATGGGGGAATTCAAGATTCCGCAGCAGGACTACTGGTGGGGCGAATTTTTCGGAACCGGTCGGCAGCCGCTAACCCAGCCCGGTAAGGCGCCGTCCGGCGAGGTAGACCAATCCGAGCCGGCGCGCGCGCGCGCCGCACGCTGACCTAATCTCGCGACCCACCGGAATAAAACTCCGCGATGCGGCGCGCCCGTTCCGCTTCATCCATGAAATGAGGATTTTTGAGCAGCCGCAATGGCTTGCGTGTCTTCCCGTCGCGCGGCGTCACCACGGAAAAGCAGTCGATCAACGATGGACCGTGGTTCCAATTGACTAGTTCCTGCGACCTGCAATCGAGTCCGGCGGCGTCGCATGATTCCCGGAATATTCTGGCGCTCATCGATTCGGCGCGATTGTCGAACGTGTTGACGAGGCCCCAATCCGTCAGCTTCGATTGCAGCCGCCGTCGCAGCCATAGACTCCGCGACATCGGCGCCGGCTTGGCGGCGTCGGCGCCAATCGGCTGGGGCCGGCCGATCGCCTTGGGCAGCCAAATGGACCTGCGGTACGACTCGAGATTCGAGTGGTGGAAGAAGGCGAACCCGCCGGGCTTTAATTTCTTGCCGAGTTGATTCAGATACGCAGCGATTACGTCCGCCTCGACATGCACCAGTGAATCGAAGCTGAACGCGAAGTCAACGCTCCTGTCCTCCACCATCGCCAGCGACTTGCCGTCATTCACGTAGCATCGCACGTGCGGGTCCGACGCGAAGCGTTCCTTGCACCTCTCGATACAGGCCGGGGAGACGTCAACGGCGACGAGCTGCTCGCAAAATCCCTTGAGGAACTGTGTCCAGCGGCCGAAGCCGGGCGCAATTTCAAGAATCGTGGACGCGGGGAGGAACTTCCGAATGCGGGGGAAGATCGAAGCCCACCACTCCAGATCTGTTCCGCCCCATTTTACCGACCACTTGTCGCCGTCGTCCTTCCAGCCGTCCGGCTTGCCCCACAAAATCAAGTTTTGCTCAACCGTTGGCATGGTACTCTACCGCTTAAAATTGGCGTTGATAGGGATGGAATGGGCAGGGCTCTTCAGGAGCCGGAGAATCCCCTTCAGGATTTAGGCCGCAATGCCTTCGAGGCGCGGCGCAGCACCCGTCGAGTCAGCCTTCGCGCGCGCCTCGCAGGCCCTTCCGCTTGCGCATCAGCCACCCACATGTGGACCCATTCAGACTCAAGCCCCCGCTCGACCTCGGGGCAGTCCGCCAGCGCCGGATTGCCGGCGATCGCGTCAGGCGACGCGAACAAGACCATATTCTGGCGATACCACCAGGCCACTCTTCGGTCGTCGCGAAGCTTGGGCCGGAATGGATCGAGCATCCTGAATCCGAACTCTTCAAAAATCTTCCGCCAGTAGGACAGGGGCTGGCAGTTGACGTGTCCTTCGCCCCCCTGACCAGGAGGCGCCGCGGAGAACAGAACTTGCGGTGCCGCCGAGGTCAGCTGCCGCACCAGGTGCCGCGCATTGGCTGCGGGGATATGCTCTGCAACCTCCAGGCACATGGCCAAGTCGAATCGACCTGCCGGAATCTCGAATTTGCTGCTCAGATCGGTGGGACGAAAGCGATCGGCCGGAAACAGCAGCGTCGATGGCTTGAGATAGTCGCCGTCAAGTCCGACGATTTTCGCTATCCCCTGCGCCTTGAATTCGCCCAGCCACGCGCCACGGCCGCAACCGACGTCCAGCACACTCGACGGATGAGTGAGGGCCACCACCATCGGCACGACGATTCGAGCGGAGTCGCGCGTACGATCGCGTTCATACATATCTTCGGCGTAATAGTGTGCCAGGCTTTTGCGCATCAGTTCCCGCCTCTATTTTGTCTAGCGATTCGCAAACAACGGCGCCATCAGATACCATCGCGGAAAATGAGTCTCTCGAATCTGCTGCCCAAACCCGCAGTCATCGCGGCCAATCTGGAAAGGCGCCGCCTTCGCTCAAGCTTCAGTAAAATCTACAGGAAATTTCGCGCCTATACGATGATTCACGAGGTCAAGTACGTCAACAACCTGGAACTCTGCTTCGAGTTCAGAAAGATTTCCGGGTGCGTGGTGGAGTGCGGGGTGTGGCGCGGGGGAATGAGCGCCGGGATGGCCGAGGTGCTCGGTCCCGATCGGCACTACTTTCTGTTCGACAGCTTCGAGGGATTGCCGCCCGCGCGCGAAGATCTCGACGGTGTGGCGGCGACCGCGTGGCAAAGCAATACCAAGTCGCCGACTTACTACAACAACTGCACCGCCGCTGAACAAGAAGCTGCGGCAGCAATGAAGCTTTCCGGCGCAAGTTCAGTTTCGCTCGTCAAGGGATGGTTCAATGAAACGACTCCGGGGTTCGCTCCTCCTTGCGAGATCGCAGTTCTGCGCCTCGACGGCGATTGGTACGATTCCACCCGCGTCTGCCTGGAGAATCTGTATCCGCATGTCGCGCCGGGCGGAATAGTAATTGTCGATGACTATTACAACTGGGATGGATGCGCGCGCGCGGTGAATGAATTTCTTGGCCGTATCGCGTCGCCGAACTCGGTCCCAAGGCTTCGCCAGTTCCACGATCGGGCTGCCTACTTGATAAAGCCGGACGCTGCGCAGGCGGCGACGAACGGTTCGCCCCGACAGAGCGAATAGGTTCGCGGCGCCTATCGTCCGGGCGCGGCCAAACGCGAGACCACCGACATCGGCCCGACCGCCATCACGACGAACCAGATCAGCTGCGATGCCCGCACTTTGACAGCCAAATCGGGCTCTCGGATCGACGCTCGGATTCCCTTGACGAGCAACTTGAGCCGGGTGTCGCCCGCGATTGGGTGAGTCTTCGGATCAAGGCGGATTGAAGCCATTCGCAGCTTGATCCGCCGCGAGGTTGAACCCAGGACGCGGGGATCCAGCTCGATCCCCTTGGCCGCCGCGACGGCGCAAATCGTTTCCGGAACGAAAAACACCGCGCTCAATCGCCGATGAAGGGCTTCGAGATGGCGACCCTTGAGACGCGAGTCGTTGTCTTCATGAATGCGGTAGCGGCCGAGCGGCGCGCAAATCGACACCACGTCGCCAAAGAATGGCGTCAGGAAAACCAGCGGCTTCTCCGCGGCGGCAAACCAGATCGCTTCGTCCAGCGGCATCAGCCGGGTCAGCGCCGCGCGAGCATATGCATTGCCGCTCGAAGGCGAGGACGGGTATTCGCCAAAGCGCACGATTCGATCGCGGATATCGCCGTTGGGTATGAAGCCGTTGAACGGAGGCACGCGCCGTCCGAGCGGCTTGCCGCGATTATCGACCATCTCGAGCTGAAACTGCGCCTTGGCGACGCCCGGGCGCCATGCCTCCACCACCCGCGCGGCGGCTTGCACAGTCAATTCATCGTCGGCATCCAGGAACATCACGATCTCGCCGCGGCTCGCCGCGAACCCGGCGTTGAGCGCCGAGCCGTGCCCGCCGTTGAGCTTGATGATCGGGATGACGCGCTTCCCGTATGCTTCGATTATTTCGCGCGATCCGTCGGTTGAGCCGTCGTCAACCACGATTACTTCGACCTGCGGGTAAGTCTGTGCAAGCGCGCTGTCAATTGCGGCGCGCAAATAGCGGCCGTAGTTGTAGTTGGTGATTATGATGCTGACCAGCGGCCGTCCCGATTGCATGATTGGCGATGGCGCCGTCGCGGTACTGGGGGAACTCATCTCACCGGCCTAATCCGTCTGCTGCAGCAGATAGGCCATTATCGGCAGCGCGACCAAAATAGATATTACTCCCGCGGCCGCGGCGCCGACCGGCCCGTGCCACGCCGTCAATGGATAGATCGCGATCGCCAGAACCGCTGCGCGAGTGGCTGCCGCGATGACGTATCGTTCCGGTTTTCCCAGCCCGTTGAGAAAGCTTCGCCCGACCACCAGGATCCCCTGCAGGATCCCGTAGATGCACAGGACCTTGAGCGGGTTCACCGCGTGAATCCAGGCTGGTCCGAACAACCGGAGAACGACCTGATTGCCAAAGGCGAATATGAACGCGGCGTATGCCAGCCCGACCGCAGCCACCACCCCTACCACGGACCAGTACAGGCGCACTCTTGCGCGGCGATCCTTGCGCAGTCGCGCCACCATCGGAAACGTCACCAGGGATGCGGACATCGTAAATTCCGCGACCGGCATCTCGCCTGCGCGAAAGGCCATTTGGTAGTTACCCAGCGCGCCGGGTCCGAGCAGATGGCCGACGGTCAGATTGTCGAGTTGCTTCGCAATGAATTCGCACAGCATGCCGAAGCTGAACCACAATCCGAACGACAGCATTGTCTTCGCGTGGGCCATGCTGAAGCTCAGCCGCGGCCAATGCGGAAATAGCCAGTAGGTCAAAATATCCCGCACCACCGCGCCGGCGAGCAACGAGAACACCAGACCGCGCCAGTCGCGCCAGTACAGCACGGCCATAAGGCCGAATATCAAACTCGCCGCAACCTCCGAAACGTTCATGATGGTCACGAAATGGAAATCGAGACGCCGATAAAGAGAAACAAGCCGCGGACTCTGAATCGATTGCAGGATGGGCAGTGGAACGATAGCCCAGAAAACAGTGTAGGCCTCGCCCAAATGGAAAAAGTTGCCCAGCGGACGCGCGAAAACGACCAGCATCAATCCGATAATCAGGCTGCGCACAAGATAGGTCGTGAAAAGAGTGTCAAGATACGGATCGATCCGATCCTCTTGCTGGATGAGCGCCTGTCCCATGCGCGGATCGCTTACCGCACTCAGCGCCGTGCAGACCAAGGTCGCACTGGCGATCACGCCGAAGTCAAAGGGTTTGAGCAACCGCACGAAGAGGATGTACCGCGCGGCGGTGCCAACGGAGGTCAGTCCGCGCGCCGCTGCGGTCCATGAAAGACCGGTGAAGAATGTCTTGAGTAGCGCCTCCCTGAGTTTGTGAGCGGCTTCCCGGTGGCCATCGCTCGCGTCCGCGGCGTTCATCTCCGGTGCAGACGCCTCATCCGGTGGCGCTGCCCGGTTTACCGGTTCGGGGGGCATTGTGACGATTCGCGCTCCATAGAAAAACTGTGCTCCGCCACTATGCCATGTGAATGCCGTGCCGGCATAGCGAGGACGCGATCCCTCGAATCTTAGGCAAGCTGGCACTGGGGCCAATTCGCTACTGTCCAGTTTCGGACAGTACCGCCAATCCCATGCCGGATCTCATCTTAACTTTGCGCTACGGAGCCTCTTTGGGCTCCATCGACGCTCGAACGCCAACCGCTCGACACAGCGGAGAACCCCGGCTGGCTCGTTCGCCAAATCAAATGCGTCATGGGCGTGAAGATCGTGTGCGGTTACGCGACAGAGTGCTCCACCCTGCAACATCCATGAGTATCGACGGCTGACAGACCTCTAGCGGCAGGGAAGTTGCTCTTTGAGTGATTGTGAAGCGCACATCAACTCAAGCGAAGGCAACGATTATGTCGCATCGATACCGATACTATACATCATTATCTATTACATCATTAGCTACTAGGTCATTAGCTAAATGCTCTGTTTTGGTATTACTATTGTATACTCTTTCGCTGATACGCGGATCTCCCGCCTTTGCTCAGACAGTTGTCGACGGCGGCTTGACCGCTCCGGAAGTCGGCTGGTCGTTGGGGTCTAATCTGCTGGTGAACGGCGATTTCTCGCAAGGTACAACCGGTTGGACATTTTCGAGCCCCTGCTTCAGTCTCGATCCCACCACTGTGGCGCCCAACGGCGCCGCCAGCCTGGAGATGAGCCAACTCGCAACTTGCACCAGCTTCGCTCCGATCGCGAAGAATTCGCTCGCGGTCATCAGTGGGCAGGAGTACACGCTCAGCGGCGAGCTCATGACTGAAGATCTTGTCGGCTCAAAGTCCGTCGACGGCGCGGATTTCGATCTGTTCGGCTATGGCCGCTCGCCTATTATGACCGGCACCACCGACTGGACCACCACGACTGTGCAGCATCTGACCGTCCCCTCAGGGGTGAACTCGTCTGTTCGCCTTCAGACCTACGGCGCAGTGCCGACCGGAAGCGCCTGGTTCGCAAACATGTCGCTGCAGCAGGAGATACCGCCGGGACTACAGATGTTTCTGCTGTACCCGAACTACCGCGGAATGATGTTTTCCGATCAAAGCCAGGTCGCAAGCGTGGAACTGACCGTCACTCCGCCTGCCGGGATCGCGCTGTCGAGCCTGCAAGTCGTAATCAACGCGACGGACGCCAGCGGCAATATTGTCGCCAGCCAGACCGTTACTCCCGAGTTGGCTCAGTTCACGGGCACCCTCGACATGACATCCTTGCCGCTTGGGGTTTACCAGGTTGCGGGAATACTCGAGGATGGCAGCGGCAACGTTCTGATGGCGCAAAGCCCCTACGCCATCGTGAAGCTCGGCGCGTCGCTGCGCGCGGGCATGAAGGCGTGGATCGACCCCGCCAATCTTGCGCATTTCATCGACGGCAACCCTCATTTCGTGCTCGGAATCTACGACACGACTGATTATTCGAACAGTTCGGCTTACTACGTGCCGCGGCTTGCCGCGATCGCGCAGGCGCCGATCAACATGATTATCAACTACTACATTACCAATGCGCAGACGCCGGCGATTACCGCATACACCACTGCGATGAAGCAGTTCGGGATTGCGTTTCTGCCCGACGTGGCCGCCTTCTATACGGGCCTCGCAGCTTGGCCGGCCGGCCCCGCCAAGGAGTTTGGAACCGAGAATCAGGACACGCTGATTTCCGATTACGCGGCGGCATTTTCTTCCGACACCAGCGTGGTGGGATACTACGTTGGCGACGAGCCCGCGCTCAGCCGGCAACCGGAAACGTTCACCCAGTACGGCCTGATCAAGGCGGCCGATCCCTCGGGCTTCAACCTGGCTGTCCTCAACACCCCGCTCGCTCTCCCGGCCTGGAAGGACACCGTCGATGTTCTGGGCGTCGATGCCTATCCGCTTGCCGCCCTCACCGGCAACGATCTCGCCGAAGTTGCGGATCGCACTCGCGCAGCGTACCAGGCTGGCTACGGCTCGCGCCCGGTGTGGACCGTCATCCAGTTTTTTCAATTGGATTTGGAATCCGCATGGCCGACCCAGCAGCAACTCCACGACATGAGCTGGATGGCTATCGTCGAGGGTGCGAACGGACTCTTTTACTGGGAATACGGCCTGCGCGGGCTCAATGAAGTGAAAGATCCGGTCGAGCACGCGGCGCTTTACCAGGAGCTGATCAACGTGACCACCGAGATCAAATCGCTGGAGCCAGAGCTGCTCAGCCCCGACGCCCCGGTGATCACCGAGAACTCCGAGGCGGGCACCGTGTTCACCAAGACCAAGCTCGGGAGCGGCGGAACCCGCTACCTGTTCTCGTACAACTACACCGCGTCGCCCGTGACCGCCGAGTTCACGCTTGCGCAGCCGGCGGCCAGCATTATCGACTACGACACCGGAGTCAGCACTGCGCCGGATACCAGCACGAGCTTCTCCGCCACATACCAGCCTTATCAGGCGCACGTTTTGCTCATCAGCGATTCCCCGCCGGCCCCAACGCCCATTCCAAGCGCGACGCCGTCGCCGTCGGCCACCGCGACTCCCACCGGGTCCCCGACGCCAGCGCCAACCTCAACCGCAACGGCGACTCCGACTCTGACCGCCACGGCGACTGCGACTCGGACTGCCACGGCGACTGCGACTCGGACTGCCACGGCGACCGCGACTCGGACCGCAACACCGACGGCTTCCGCGACTCGGACCGCAACACCGACCGCGACTCGGACCGCAACACCGACGGCTTCCGCGACTCGGACCGCAACACCGACCGCGACTCGGACCGCAACACCGACGGCTTCCGCGACTCGGACCGCAACACCGACCGCGACTCGCACTGCCACGGCGACTGCGACTCGGACTGCCACGGCGACTGCGACTCGGACTGCCACGGCGACTGCGACTCGGACCGCCACGGCAACTGCGACTCGGACCGCCACGGCGACCGCGACTCGGACCGCAACACCGACGGCTTCCGCGACGCCCACTGCGACGTCCACGCCCGGCGCGTTGTCAATCTCGCATGCGAAGTTGAATTTCGGGGACCACAGACTTGGCACCACCAGTTCAGCAAGGACTTTCAAAGTAACCAACCACGGCGGGGTGGCGGTGAAATTTACCGGAATGTTGGTTACCGGTGACTTTGCGCAAACCAATACCTGCGGCGCCAGCCTCGCAGCGCACACCACATGCGCCGTCAGTGTCACCTTCGCGCCGACCGCCATGGGGAAGCGAACTGGCAACTTGCCGCTCCAGGACGACGCCGCCAATAGTCCGCAGGTGGTTAATTTGAGCGGCAAGGGGAACGACCGGGACTAGCGGCCTCGATGAACGCCGGCCATCTCCGATGGCCGAGCGAGGGGGGTGCCGCGCCCCCGACCGCGTCCTTATAAGAAATTCGCCTCAAAGTCGGCTTTCCTATCTGATTGTATCCGAACGGGTCAACGCCTTGTTAACTTCGGCTAACTGTCTGTTTAGATAACTAGCTGTAATCTTTAGAGAACTTATTCTAAGTTTCAGATAATTCTTGGTTATTTCAGCTATTTCTTTAGCTTATCCTATCTCCTATTTACTCATGGTGGATATTTTGCGATAATTCCGCGTTAATTGCCGATGCCCAGTG
>NZ_JBEKFG010000030.1:0-38235 GCF_050013435.1 Binatus sp. (SeqCode)
ATCGGCTACTTGATTTACGGATTTGCCGGAACGTTTTTCTGGCTGCTCGCGTCGCGCGCGATGCACGGCGCATGCGCCGCAACGATTTCGACCGCGCAGGCCTACATCGCCGACACCACCGATGACGCGCATCGCGCCAAGGGCATGGGGCTCATCGGTGCGGCGTTCGGACTCGGCTTCGTGCTGGGGCCGGCGCTCGGCGGAATCATGGGGTATTCGAGTTTGCGGGTGCCGGTGTTCTTTGCCAGCGCGCTGACGTTTGCGAATTTCATCTTCGCCGCGGCCAAACTGCCCGAGTCGCATCATGCCGATCGCTCCACGCCGCTCGACCTCTCCCATTTCATCGCGCCGCTGCTCGCAATTCCGCACAAGTTGCTCCGCCATCGGCTGGCGCGGATGTTCGCGATTGCATTTCTGCTGACGTTCGCATTGTCCGCGCTCGAAACGACGTTTGCGCTGATGGTGCCCGTGGTTTACGGCTACGGCACGTTCGGCATCGGCGTATTGCTCGCCTTCGCCGGCCTGATGCAGGCGTTGGCGCAGGGCTACCTGCTGGGTAAAATCGTGGGCCGATTCGGCGAGCTGCGGCTGCTGAAAATCGGACTGCTCGCGATGATCGTTGGGTTGGCGCCGATGGGCTCGATTTCATCGCACGGCGCGTTGCTCGCGATGCTGGCGGCGCTCTCCCTGGGTTACGGTTTCGCAAGCCCGTCGATCGCCAGCCTCATCTCGCGCAACACCGACCGCGATTTGCAGGGTGAAGTGATGGGGGTGAATCAGTCTGCCATGTCGCTCGCGCGCATCTGCGGCCCCATCGCGGGCGGATTCGCGTATCAACTGCTGGGACCCGCGGCGCCCTATCTCGGCGGCGCCGCCGTGGTTATGCTTGCGCTCGCGGCCACCAGCGCAATCGATGTCCGCTCATCCTGACGCAACGGGGAAACACGATGTACGCGCTTCACGGCTCCATTCTCGCCCTTCATATCTTCGGCGTCGTTTTCTGGTTGGGCGGACTGCTGATGATCGCCAGCCTGCTGGCGCGTGTGCCCGAAGAAGTCGGACTGCCCAAGGAACGCTTCCTCGGCGTGGCGCGCGGATTGTTCGAGGCCACGACCAACGTCGGAGCCGCAGTCACGATCGGTCTTGGATTTGTGCTGATCCTGATGAATCCGGGGGTGCTGCGCCAGGGATGGTTCCACTTGAAGCTGGTGCTGGTCGCGATACTGCTCTTCTATCACGTGCGCTTTTATCGCCGGATCATTTTCCTCGAGGATCATCCCAGCGAGTCAACGGGTCGCGAGTATCGCGTCATCCACGGGCTGGTGAGCCTGCTGTTGATCGCGATCCTGATGCTCGCCGTGATGAGACCGTTCTAGCAGCGAACCGAAGTTTCAGCTCTCGTCGTCGCTCTTTTATTTCCGGCAAGGATGCACGGGCTGGCCGCTGCTAGAAATGGTCCTTGAGTTCGCGGAGCTTGGCAAAAATCGCGATCGGATCGTCGCCCACCGACGGATCGCGATGTTTCAGATTCGCGCGCAGCTCGGGACTGTCGGTGCGCAGAAATGGATTGGTCTGCTTCTCGTCGCCGATGGTGGACGGCACCGTGAACTTTTTCTCCGCGCGCGTCTTGAGGCTCCACTGGTGCTTTTTCGCCGTCGCCTGGTTCCCCGGCTCCAGCGTCAGCGCGAAGCGTAGATTTTTCTCGGTGTACTCGTGGCCGCAATAGACCTGGGTCGAGTCGGGCAGCGCCGCGAGTTTTTTCAGCGACGCGACCATCGTCGATGCTTTCCCCTCGAACACGCGGCCGCATCCGCCCACAAACATCGTGTCTCCGGTAAACACCGCGCTGAGCGTTGGAAAATAGTAGGCGACGTGTCCGTTGGTATGCGCCGGGATTCCGATCACGCGGCCTTCGAGCGCGCCGATTCGGATTCGGTCGCCGTCCGCGACCGGGTTTGTCAACGCGGGAATCCTTCCGCCTTCCGCGCTCGCGCCGTACACTTTGAGTCCCGGCACTTTGGACGCGATTTCGTTGTTGCCGCCGCAGTGATCGCCGTGCCAGTGCGTGGTCAGCACCGCGACGATTTTCGCGTCGTGCGATTTCGCCGCCGCGATCACCTTGTCGGCCTCGGCGCAATCGACCACCGCGCAATCCTTGCTGCCGTCGTCGATCACCAGGTACGCGTAGTTGTCCGAGAGCTGCGCAACGGTGACGATTGGCATCGCGATACTCCTTGCAGCTAGACGCCGACGATATTGTAGCCCACGTCCACGTAGAGCGTCTGGCCCGTGACGCCGCTCGAAAAATCGCTCAGCACGGCCGCCGCCATCTTGCCGACTTCCTCGATTTTCATCGCGCGCCGCAGCGGCGCGCGCGCCTCGACCTCGTGCGCCATCGTATGGAAGTCGCGAATCGCCGACGACGAGAGCGTGCGCGCGGGCCCGGCGCTGAGCGCGTTGACGCGGATATTCTTGGCCCCCAGATCCACCGACAGGTAGCGTACGCAGGCTTCCAGCGCTGCCTTGGCCACACCCATCATGTTGTAATTGGGGATCGCACGGACCGCGCCGAGGTAGCTGAGCGTCAGGATCGATCCGCCGCCGCGCGCTTCCATCAGCGGCTCCGCGGCGCGCGCCAGCGCGACCAGCGAGTAGGCGCTGATTTCCATCGACTTCGCAAAATTGGCGCGGCTGACCGTCAGAAATCGATCGCGGAGATCTTCGCGCTCGGCAAACGCGACCGCATGCACGAGCAGGTCCAGCCCGTCCCATTTTTTCTTGAGCGCGGCGAACACCGACGCGATTTGCGCGTCGTCGTTCACGTCGAGCTCGCCGATCACGTCCGCCTGGATTTGCGCCGCCAGCGGACGTACGCGCTTTTCCAGGATCTCGCCCTGGTAGGTCAGCGCGATCTCGGCGCCCTCGGCAGCCAGGGTCTGCGCTATCGACCACGCCAGGCTTTTTTCGTTTGCGACGCCGACGATCAACGCCCGCTTGCCCTGTACTATACCCATGGCGAGTATCCTTATTTGCGCCGATGCGCGTGCGGGCTCAGATTTCGATCTTCATCCCGTCATAGCCCATTTCAAGTGCGATCTCATCCGCGCGGTTCAGCACTTCGCGCCCCAGATGCGTCAGCACCATGCGGCGCACCTTGAACTTGTCGCGATTGGCCGCCAGCAGCGGGTAGTTGAGATGAAAGGTCAGCTGACTGCTCTCGTAGTAGGTGCATTCGCACAAAAACAGATCGGCGCCGGCGCTGAGCTCGACCAGCTCATCGTTCCATCCGCTGTCGCCCGAGAAAACTATCGACTTCCCGCCGCCGTCGATTCTGAACGACAGCGAGATTTCGGGCTTGGTGTGCGGACTGCGGATTGCGCGCACCTTGAACTTGCCCAGCCGCGTCGAGCTGCCCGGCTCGAGCACCACGAACTTCAGCTTGTGCTTGATTGCGTCGAGTTCGAAATGCGGGAACATCGTGCGCATCAGCAGCCACGTCCGCTCCTCGAGCTTGGCCGGCCCCGCAACGGTCAGCACCTTCTTGCGCGGCGTTTCCCACATGTAGTCGAGGATCAGAAACGGCAGGCCGGCAAAATGATCGCCGTGCAGGTGGCTGATGAGCAGCAGATCGAAGCTGTCGGGCGCGACGCCGTTGGTCTTGAGCGCCGGCATCAGGCCGGGCCCCGCTTCCATCAGGATGCGGCCGCCAGGCGCGTCGATCAGATAGCCCGATTGTGAGCGTCCGAAACTCGCGAACGCATCTCCGGTGCCCAACAGGGTCACGGTTACCGGCGCACCGTTCGATGGCGTGCGATTCGGATTCATTGCGCCGCCCTATGCTATATCATCGGCGGATGCGCGCAAACCATGGAGCGCCGCCGATGAAACAGCTGAAGACCGCAGCCGCTCTCGCGTTCGCCGCGGCGGTCATTGCCGCCGCCATTGCGGGATGCGGAAAATCCGCGCCCCCCGTCAAGGCGCCGCCGCGCATCTTCGCCAGCGCCGAGGAAGTCGAGCTCAACTTTCGCGGCCGCGCCTTCGTGCTCGGCGACAACAATCGAATCGCGCAAGTGCGCCCTCCGGATTGGCCCAAGGACAAGTTCCTCAAGCTGCCGTTCTGGTTCGGCGTCAACATCCTGGTGCCCGGAGTGATGGCGCCCAAAGAAAGCGATTTCTACGTCATCAGCGAGGCGACTCTCGAAAAACCTTTGGACACCCCCGGCGAATGGATGATCGAAGCGGGCAGCTCGCTGGTGAAGCAGGAGACGGTGTTCGTCACGACGCGCACGCGATACCTGGCGCCCGGAAAACTTTTGCCCACCATCGTTCAGTATATCGGCAAGCGCGAATTCACACGCCCCGACGGCAAGACCGTGACTATTCCCGTGCTGCGCGAGGTCTCGTTGCCGATGAAATGGACGCTCGGCGGGAGAACCCCGGCAAGCTACGCGAGATACCGCACATGATTCGCCGGGGGATGGCGATCGTCGTAGCGCTCGCGTTTGCGCTCATCGCGGTCGTCGCAGGATGCACGCCGGACAAGGCGCTGGACTTCGGACCCACCGGCGAGATAACCACGCCGCCCGAGGATCAGTTGAGCCGCGACATCGTGCGCGATTTCGCCGGCCGCGACTTCATTCTCGCCGACAACGATCACGAGGCGCACATCAGCCTCACCGACTGGAAGCCCGGACGGCGCATCATCGTGCCGTACTGGCTCGGCGTCAATCCGCTCTACCCCGGATTTCTGCGCCCGACCGTCGGACATCTATATGTGATGAGCCAACCGACGCTGGTCCGCCCGCTCTCCAATAACGAGTACCTGATTCGCGCCGGCTCGAAACTCTTCAAGAGCGATAGTGTCTTCGAGGCGACGCGCACGCGCTACCTCGATACGGGCGGGATGCTGCCGACTGTCATCCGCTTCGTCGGCACTCGCGTCATCACGGTGCCAAAGGACGCGCCCGCGACCGGAACGATCACCGAGAAAGTCCCGGTGCTCCGCGAAATCTCGATGCCGATGCACACGACGGCGGACCAGGACTTGATCGGCTACGCCAGGTTCGAAGCGGCTGCTCCCGCCGCCCCACCGCCATAGCAAAATTGCTACGATGGGTAGTGTCATCGATCGATCATCGGAGGACTAACCGACGCATGCTGTCGCATACGAAATATCTCACCATGAAGGTGCCCAACCGGATGGACTTCGTGAACATCACAGGCGAAGTTGAAAAGGCGGTCAAAGAAAGCCGCGTGCGCGAGGGTCTCTGCCTCGTCAATGCGATGCACATCACCGCCTCGGTCTTCATCAATGACGACGAGCCCGGCCTTCACGAAGATTACAAGCGATGGCTGGAATGGCTGGCGCCGTACGACCCAAGCCCCGAGCGCTATCATCACAATCGCACCGGCGAGGACAACGGCGACGCGCATCATAAGCGCCAGGTGATGGGCCGCGAAGTGGTCGTCGCCATAACTGCCGGCAAGCTCGACTTCGGCCCGTGGGAACAGATCTTCTACGGCGAGTTCGACGGACGGCGCCCCAAGCGCGTGCTGATCAAGGTGCTCGGCGAATAGGTTCTCCGATCCCTCGCCCGTTATTTCACGGGAGAGGTTAGGCGAGGGTTCTGTCAACCCAAAGGCGGCCGATCGCCGTCGCACTTATCTCGGCCTTCGACTAAGACTCTTCGGAATCCTACAGGGGTGTGGTCTGCAAAGGCATCAACTACGGGAACCGCACTTCATCTCGCCACCATAGAAGGAAAGATTCGAAGTCGAGTGCATCAACTGCTATGCCAACTAGTTCCGTCGAGATTCGTTCCAGGTCGCCTTCGGTCAACGTCTTGGAAGTTGGCACGGTGCCCACATAGAAGAAGGCAGAAAATGGGTTGGTACTTGCACTTCTCACAACACCTAACATCTCTTCGTCCGATATGCGGGCAAACTCCGGGCCGGCGACGGGCAAATAAAGCTCATCTTTGTAACTGAGCACAAGATTCTCTTGAAAAATCTTTTCCAAGTACCAACTATATCCCGAGAATGGATCTGATTTCCGGATTTGCGTTTCCTGCATGAGCACCACGCAATTCGGGTCGCTAATGAATGACTTGATCACGCGCGCGACCGCCATTTCCTCGTCGCCATTCATGCTTTGATTTTCCGATTTGAAATCGAACGGCGGAGATTGATCCACGCTATCGGGCATCGCGATTCGAAATTTACCGCGGCCGAAGTCGATTCGATTTAGGACAAGATGAGCTATAGTGGTGCCATCAGTTAATTGTTCGCGCATATACCTTTCCGCTCCAACCACATCAGCTATCTCTCGTATGGCCATAGAGTTTCTCCAAGGTATTCGATAGCCGCCAAATCCCTCACCGAGGTAGCACTGTTAAGACTCTTCGGACTCTTGCAGGGTTGCGGTCTGCAGGAGTTCGGCGGGGACGTCTTCTAAAAAACGCGACACGCGACCCATCACGAACCCGAAGCTGCGGTCGAACATATGGATCGGATACGACAGGTACAGCTCGTCGCGCGCGCGCGTGCTCGCGACGTACATCAGGCGGCGCTCCTCCTCGATTTCGTCATCGCCGACGCTTTGCGGTCCCGGGAAACGTCCGTCGGCGGCCCAGATCAGGAACACGACTTTCCATTCGAGTCCCTTGGCGGAGTGAATCGTGGTGAGCGTGAGGCGTTCGTCGTCGGAGTCCGTCGCGAGCATGCCGTCGAGTGAATCGTTGGGCGGCTCGAGCGCCATGTCGGCCAGCATCTGTTCGAGGCTCTTGTAGCGCTCGGTCAGATTCTGAAAATGTTCGAGGTCGCGCTCGCGCTTGGGATAATCGTCGGCGTACGCCTCGCGCATCACGGGCAGATAGTATTCGAGCGTCATCGCGATTTGCTCGGGCGGCCGTTTCTCGCCGCTGCGCAATTCCGCCAGCAGCGCGCCGAGCCTTTTCAGGCCGCCATCTGCGCCGCCGCGGGCCTTGTCGGCAAGCTTCGCAACCGCCGCCGCCGGATCGTCGGCGGCGATGAGTGCGTCGATCGTCCGCTCGGCCGTGCGATGGCCGATTCCCTTGACCAGCGTGAGCACGCGCAGCCATGACACGGCGTCCGCCGGATTGGCGATGACGCGCAGATGCGCCAGCACGTCCTTGATGTGCGCGGTTTCGATAAACTTGAATCCGCCGCGCTTGATGAACGGGATGTCGCGGCGTTGCAGCTCGAGTTCCAGATCGAAGGAGTGAAAGCTGGAGCGGAACAGCACCGCGATCTCGCCGAGCTCGACCCCCTCTTCGCGCAGCTCCAGGATGCGCTGGGCGACGAATCGCGACTGCATGTGTTCGTCCTGCGCGCGCACCAGGAACGGCCGAAAGCCGCCCTCGCGCTGCGTGAACAGCGCCTTGGTGTACTTCTCGCCGGCGCGTGAAATCACGTCGTTGGCGACGTCGAGGATTCCCTGGATCGAGCGATAGTTCTCTTCGAGCTTCACGATTTTCGTGCCGGGAAAAAGCGCGGGAAAATCCATGATGTTGCGGAAGTTGGCGCCGCGAAACGAATAGATCGACTGCGCATCGTCGCCAACCGCCATCACGTTGCGATGATTCATCGCCAGCAGCCGCACCAGCTCGGCCTGAATCAGGTTGGTGTCCTGGTACTCGTCGATCATGATGTAGCGATAGCTGTCCGACAGCCGGCGCCGCACGTTCTCGTATTGTTCAAGCAGCTCGGCGAGCCGATACAGCAGGTCGTCGTAGTCGAGCAGGCCGCGTTCGCGCTTGTAGCTCTCGTAATTTTTCGCGAGTTCGAGAATTTCGGTCTGATGCTCACCGAGATGCGGGAAATCGATCTCGATTTCCTCTTCGAGCGCGCGCCGCTTGTTGCGCGCCATGCTGATCGCCTCGGCGATCGTGCTTTTCTTCGGAAACCGGCGCTCGCGCGACGCCAGCCCCATCCGCGTCCGCAGCAGATTGACCACGTCCTCCATGTCGGAGCGATCCAGTATGGTGAAGTTGGGCTTGAGGCCCATCGGCGCGCCCATCCGGCGCAACACATTGTTGGCGAAGGAGTGAAACGTGCCGCCCGCGACGGCGCCCGCGCGATCTCCCACCAACTGCTCGGCGCGACGCAACATCTCCTGCGCCGCGCGGCGGGTGAACGTCAGCAGCAGGATCGCACCGGGCGGCACGCCGCTCTCGATCAGCCGCGCGACGCGATAGATCAGCGTGCGAGTCTTGCCCGATCCCGCTCCCGCAACGACCAGCAGCGGGCCTTCGCGATGCGTCACGGCGGCTAGCTGCGCGGGATTGAGCAGCTCGGCGTACTTGATCTTGAAGTTGCGCTCGTCGGCCGGCGACACCGGCTTTTCGCGCAGATAAATTACCTTGTCGGCCACGTCAAGCGGGATCCTACCACGGCGCGCGCCGCAAGTTGCGATGCCCGCGATCGCCCCGGCGCCCTACGGCAGCATCGGCCCGCTTGCCGGCGGGTTCTGCGCGCCGTTTTTGTAGATACCCTGCATCGTTTTGTTCCAGAGTTGATTGGGACTGTTGGGCGATTGCGATCCCACCGCGGCCGGCGAACCCGGCGGCGCCGTGCGCATATCTTCGACGTGCGGATCGAGCAGGATCTGGTCAACCATATTGACGCTAGGATCGTTCACGTACGCGAGCGCGATTCGTTCCGCATCCTGCCGCCCGAACTGCGTCGCCACAAACCCGGTCAGTATCACCTGCCTGCTGCCGCCCGGCGAGGTCGAGAACTCCGCGGTGACCATCGGCAGGCTGTTCAGATGGAGATACCTGGTGAGCGCGTCGCTGGCGCCCTGATCGATCACGTAATTCTGCGCCCGCGCGACGGCGCACGTCGCGACCATCATGATGATCGCCGCGACCGCCGCGGTTGCTCTCGCCATCAAGTGCATTTGTCGTTGTCGCATCACGGTCTTCGACCATACACCTGATCGGACGCGATGTCCCGGCGCATCCGGCAAAAAAACGCGCGGGCGCCATCGCTGACGCCCGCGCCTCTTTGCATGCTTGCGACTATCCGGTTACGGAAGCTGAATCTGCTGAATCTGTGCCTCTTCCTTCTGCACGACTTCGGCCGGCAGCGGCGCGTACTTGAGCTCCGGCGCGTCCTTCTGTCCTTCCGTCAGCGCCCAGTGCAGGAACTTCACGATCTGCTCGCCGACATCCTTCTTCGTCTGCTTCTGGTAAACGAGCAGCCACGTGAACGACGAGATCGGATACGCATCCGCGCCCGGTGCGTCCGTGATCGACACGCGAAAGTCGGCCGGCATATTGCCCGCCACCGACGACGCCGCCGCAGTCACGCCATCGAGGCTCGCAGTCACCCAGTTGCCCGCCTTGTTCTGCAATACGGCGTACGGAATCTTGTTGTTGAGCGCGTAGATCAACTCGACGTACCCGATTGCGCCCGGCGTTTGCTGAACCAGCGCCGTCACGCCCTCGTTGCCCTTGCCGCCGAGTCCGACCGGCCACTTGACCGAGGTTCCTCTACCCACATCCGACGCCCAACTCGGGCTGACCTTCGACAGGTAATCGACGAAGATAAACGTCGTGCCGCTGCCGTCCGAGCGGTGGCATACGACGATGTCCTGCGACGGGATCGCCGCGCCCGGATTCAGCGCTTTGATCTTGTCGTCATCCCACTTGGTTATTTTGCCCGAATAAATGTCCGCGATTACCGGACCCGTCAGGCGCAGCGTGCCCGTAAATCCGGGCAGGTTGTACGCGACCACGTCCGCGCCCATCACCGAGGGAAAGTGCAGAATTTTACCGGGCGCTTCCGAAAGCTGCTGATCGGTCATCGGAGCGTCGCTCGCGCCAAAATCGACGGTGCCATTCGACAGCATCCTGATTCCGCCGCCCGAGCCGATCGATTGATAGTTGAACTTGATGCCCGGATTTTCTTTCGCGTAAACGTCGAACCACTTGGAATAGATCGGGTACGGGAACGTGGCGCCGGCGCCATTGACTAACATGTCGGCGAATCCCATGCGGCCGATCCCGGCGATCGCCAGTACTATGAAAAGGGCCACGATTAGTCGTCGTTTGATCATCTTTTGAACCTGCCTCGAAGTTAGTCGTATCCGTTGCGCCGATCCGAATCCGGCGGGCAGAAGCTATGCATCGGACATTAAGGGAGGATGAACCCGGCGTGTCCGTGGGTTGAATTCTGCCGCCGAGACCCCGATTCCGCTGCATGCTCGCGCTTTGCCGCGATCGTTTGCATTTCCCGCCTCCGCTCAACGACAATCCAATTCCCAAAACATCACTTGGCAATTTTCAATGGGTAAATCACTCGACGGAATCAACATCGTTGAATTCGCTTCTCACCTGGGCGCAGCTTACGCCACGATGCTGCTGGCGGAAAACGGCGCGCGCGCCATCAAGGTCGAGCCGCCGGGCGGTTCGCGCGAGCGCGGCACGCCGCACTTCCACGTCCTCAACCGCTCCAAGCGCGCGCTCGAGCTGGACCTCGACGATCGCCCGTCGCAGCCTCGAATCGCGGAGCTGGTTCGATGGGCTGATATCGTCGTCACCGGCTTCACGCCGGCCCGGCTGAAACGACTGAGTCTCGACGCCGAATCGATTCGCCGGATTAATCCGCGCGCGATCGCGCTCGGCGTGCCTGCGCTGGGCAGCCGCGGCCCCGACGCCGACTTCGATGCGAACGACGACCTGGTCGCCGCCCGCGGCGGAATCACCGGCAGCCAATGGGCGTCCAGCGGCAATCCCGTCGCGCTGGTTTTTCCCGCGGCGAGTTATTCGGCGGGCGTGATGGCGGCGACTGCGGCCGTCGCCGCGATTGTGGCGCGCGGCGCCGATCGAGCGGGCGACGCGGTCGAAGTCTCGATTCTGGCCGGCGCGTTCTCGCTCCAGACCGGCTCAATCCTGAGTAGCGAGGCCATGACCACTCTCTATCAGGGTCCGCTGAATCCTCTCGGACCGATTCCGGTTTATCGTTTGTTCGAGGCCGCCGACGGCAAATACCTGTTTGCCGCATGCGGCAACTCGACCTTCTGGGGCAAGTTCGCGATCGCGATCGATCGCCCCGATCTGGTCGCCGACCAGCGTTTCGAAGATGCGCCGTGGGGGATCGCGCCCTGGTTCTGGGAGCCGCTCAAAGACATCATCGAGCCGATCATCCGCACGCGCACCCGCGACGAATGGCTCGGCATCCTGCGCGAATACGACGTCCCGTGCGCCCCGGTGATGACCCGCCACGATTTCATCGATCACCCACAGACGCGCGCGCTCGGGATGCGCACTGAAATCGACGACCCCGCGCTCGGCCGCATGATTCAGATGGGCCTGCCCGTGTTCCTCAGCGACACTCCCGGCGAAATCACCGGTCCCGCTCCCCGGGCCGGCGACGATCGCGCGGCGCTGCAATGGCTTGCAGAGCCAGCCTGCAACCCATCGCCGGGAAAAGACTTGCGCCCGGCGCAACGCCCTGCGCTCGACGGCGTCACCGTGCTCGATTTCGCCAGCTACATCGCGGGTTCGTACGGCCCGATGTTACTCGCGCAACTCGGCGCCACGGTCATCAAGATCGAAAGCCTCGAGGGCGATTCGTTTCGCCATTTCGGTTTCGGCTTCCTCGGCTGGAACCAGGGCAAGCGCGGTATCTCGCTTAATCTTGCGACCGCGCAAGGCCGCGAAATCATCCATGGCCTCGCCGACCATGCCGACATCGTGGTCGAGAATCTGCGCCCGGGCCGGATGCGCAAGTTCGGCTTCGATTACGAAAGCCTGGCGGCGCGCAACCCGCGCATCATCTATATGTCGCTCAACGGCTTCGGAAATCGCGGACCCGAGCACAATCAGCCCGGCTTCGATCCGCTGTTGCAGGCGCGTTCGGGCGTGATGGCGGCGCAGGGCGGCCATCATGGGCATCCGGTGTACCTGACTTGCGCGATTTGCGACTACGGCGCCGCGATGCTCTCCGCGTTTGGATGCGTGCTCGCGCTGCGTGCGCGCCAGCGGACCGGACGCGGCCAGTTATGCGAGACCTCGCTGTTGCAAGCCGCGATGGCTTTTCAGGCCGGCGAGTTCGCGTTCTATCCTGGCCGGCCGGACATGGAAAATGGCGGCACCGAGTATCGCGGGCGCTCGGCCCTTTCGCGCGCCTACTCTAGCCGCGACGGCAAATGGCTATTCATCTCGCTAACCGATGAACCCCAATGGAACGCGCTGCTGACTATTCTACCGGGGCTGCCCAATGCCAACTGGGATGCGGCCGCGGCGGAACCGAACGAGGGCGCGCTCGCGGCGGCGCTCGCGGATCAATTTGCCAAGCTCGATCGCGACGACGCACTCGCAGCGTTGAAGAAATCCGCCATCCCGGCTACGCGGGTAAATCATATCGGTGAATTGTTCGACGATCCGCAGGTCCTCGCCAACGATTTGATCGCCGAGTTGTCGCATTCGCAATGGGGCCGCGTGAAGCAAACCGGAATGCTGACGAAGTTTGCCGCGGCCCCCGCCGCGATCGACCGCGCCGCTCCGCTGCTCGGCGAGCACACCGACGAGATCCTTCGCGAGTACCTCGGCTACCCGGCCGAAAAAATCGCCGCGCTGCGCGCCGCTGGCGTCGTCAAGTGATCGATGGATCCTGAGGCGGCCGCCGTCGTCAATCCGCATCTGCTCGCGCGCGAGGAGCTGCTCTGGTGCGGACGCCCGCGCGATACCAGCGCTCTTCGATGGCGCGCGGGCGCGATTATACTGGTTGCGATCGCCGCGCTCGTGATGCGTTCGATCCCGCTCGGCCCCGGCCTTGCCGAGCGTGCCGACACCAATTCAATTCTGCTCGCCGTGCTGGTCGGCGTGCTGATCGCGGAGGCGATCGTCTTCCATTCCTATCTGTCGAACACTTTTTACGGCGTCACCAATCAACGCGTGATCATCGTGTCTGGATTTCGAGAGCAACAAGTCACGGCGGCCTTTCTCGACAAGTTGAATACTCCGATGCTCACGCTGCGCCGCATGGGAAACACCCTCGAACTCCGCGGAGCACTGCCTGAGTTCACGCGACGCGCCATGTACAGGCCATTTTGGAATCCGTCGGTTTTGACCCCTCCCGGCCAGCCCGAGTGCTACCGTCTGGTTGGCCTGGAAAACGCCGGCGAGGTCTATCGCATCATCCTTGACGCCGTCGATAAAATTTAGCTGACGCGATCGCTTCCGACCTCCGCTAACCTCGGACGCACGAGATCAGGGAGAGTCCTCGAATGCCGCTAGCCACACCCGAAAACGCCCGCGCCGGCGCCCGCCGCCTCACGGCAGCAGGAAGGCAGTGTGCAGGCCGCGCGCCGCTTTCAGCGAACCCGTCGCCGTGAAGGTACTGGTGACAGGATTGAACAGCTCCGCTTCCTTCAACTCGGTCGCCGTGCCGTCCGGTTTCTTCGATCCGAGTCCGCCGGCGATCAGCACCTCTCCTTCGAGCGCACCGCTGGTGAAGAGCGTTGCGGTATGCCCGCCGCGCCCCATCTTCATCGCGGCGTTACAACCGCCGCCCGACGCCGTCCCGTTGATGCAGGTGAAGGCCTGAGTATCCGGATCGAAAAGCTCGGCGGAGTTCTGGTTGGCCCCATACAGGGCGTTTAGCTTGTCGCCCGCGACCGTCGCGCCGAACGCGCTGAACCCTCCCGCCACCAGGACCTGCCCGTTGCCAAGCACGGTGGCGGTATGGAACGCGCGCGCGTTGTTCATGTAGCTGGCGGTGTAATTGAACACCTGGCCAATCGGGTCATAGACTTCCGCGTTCTGATCGGCGAGCAGGGCCGAACTGCCGCCGGTAAACCCGCCGGTGATTAGCACCTGCCCGGTCAGCGTGTCGGCGTTCAGCAAAACCGCCGCGTGCGCGCCGAGCGATTCGAGCATTGGACCGGTTGCGGTGAAGGTGTTCGCAACTGGATCGTAAATGTCGGCGCTGTTGGTCAGGTCTCCCGTATTGTCGGTCATGCCGCCGGCGATCAGCACGGTGTTGTTGCCCAGCAGCGTCGCGCTGTGCAACGCGCGCGGCGAGCTCATGTTGTTGAGCGTCGCCGTGGTCTCTCCCGTCGCGGGATCGAAAACCTCGGCCGTGTTGGTGGGAGTGCCGGCCGTGTCGCTGCCGCCGGCGATCAGGACTTTCCCCGACGGCAGCGCGGTCGCGGTCGCGCCAACCCTGGCATTCAGCAAGGGCGCGCTGACCGCCGTGAATTTTCCGGTCGTGGGATCGAAAATCTCAAGTTGGGTCGTGGCATCGCCGGTGATGGTATTGCTGACGGTCTTCTTGCTGAACTTTGATTTGCCGCCGAAGCCGCCTGCCACCAGTATCTCCGTATTCGGCTCGCCCGAGGTGAGCAGCGCACCCGCGCCCAAGCCCTCGCCAAGCGGCATGGAACCAAGTTTGCTGAATTTTTTGGTTGCCGGATTGAAGAACTCTGCGCTGGCCGTCGATTTGTTTCCCTTGGACCAGCCGCCGATCAGGACCACGTCGCCCGACACCGGGATCGGCGCGGACGCGGACAACTCGGCGTCGTCTTCCGGCGCGGCGTCAGTCGGGTCCGAGGACATGGCCGCCCGCATCAGCAAATCCGCGGGACTTCCCGGCAGTGGCGGATTGCACGCGCTCGTCACGACTATCGCGCATAGCGCGATCACCAGCGTGGCAACCCGGCTTCGTCCGAAACATGGCTCACTATAGTTCGACATCGACGCCCCTCCCGAGCAAAAATGCCGCCCAACCGCCGCAGCGGGCGAGGAAATTAGCAAATTTGCACTGCTAAGAATATGAAGCAGGATATCTGCCGTTCACGGTCCGTTGCGTCCCTGCCGATTGGATAGGATGGCCCGAATGCTGCCGGCTAATTGCGCTTGAAGACGCGCGCCGCGTGTGCGACTTGATAATCGAATCGGCGCGCAAACTGAAATAGTCAGAATCGGAGCGACACTATGCCACTGGTTACCGGCGAAACCGTCAAACAGGTGATGCGCGATCTTTACGGCTACGAAATCTCCGACGCCGACGCGGATGCAATCGCGCACAGTGCGGGCGCGATGCTAACACTGGCCGGGCACATGGGCTCGATCGGTCTTGCCGGGATCGAGACGCCCTTCAGCTATCCGGTCCTGTTGGCCGAGGCGGCCCGCGCCGCCAAAGCCGGGTCGTAACCCCCGCTTCGATACTCACTTCGAGGATTTTATTGCGATGTCGATTCCATTTCAGGAACTGCTCGAATTCGATGTAGCCACCCTGGCCGCCAAGCTGCGCGCGCGCGACATTTCACCGGTCGAGCTGACCGAGGCCTACCTCGGCCGAATCGAACAAACCGACGGATCGCTTCGCGCCTATATCACCGTCACCGACACGATCGCGCGCAAGGCGGCGAAAAAAGCCGAGGCCGAAATCGCCGCCGGAAAATGGCGGGGGCCATTCCATGGCGTGCCGATTGCGCTCAAGGACCTGGTTTACACGAGCCGGCTTCGCACCACCGGCGGCTCGAAAATCCTCGCCGATTTCAAACCCGATCACGACGCGACCGTATGGACGCGCCTCAAGCGCGCCGGCGCCGTGCTGCTCGGCAAACTCAACCTGCACGAGTTCGCCTACGGAATCACGTCGTCGAATCCGCACTGGGGAATCGTCCGCAATCCGTACGCGCTCGACCGAATCCCCGGCGGCTCGAGCGGCGGCGCGGCCGCTGCGATCGTTGGGCGCAGCGCCGCCGCCACCATAGGCACCGACACCGGCGGATCGATTCGAATTCCCGCCGCGCTTTGCGGATGCGTCGGGCTGAAGCCGACCTGGAGCCGCGTCAGCCGCTACGGCGTCATCCCGCTGGCCTCCACGCTCGATCACGTCGGCCCCATCACGCGCACGGTTCGCGACGCCGCGATGATGCTGCAAGTAATCGCGGGCGCCGACCGCAACGATTCCACCTCGAGCCGCCAGCCGGTGCCCGATTTCTCAGCCGCAGTCGGCGGCCAAATCTCCGGCATGCGCATCGGCGTGATTCGCGAACTTGACTACGGACTGAGCGACGACGTCGCGCACTCGTTCAATGCCGCGCTTGAGACGCTGCGATCGCTCGGCGCGACCGTTGACCACGTGACGATTCCCTCGCTCCCGATGGCCGCCTTCATGAACAGCATCATCACCTCGGCCGAGGCGCTCGAGGTTCACCAGGATTGGATGCGCACGCGTCCCCGCGACTATGGCGACGACGTTCGCCGGCTACTCGAGATCGGAATGATGATGAACGCCACCAGCTACATCCGCGCCCAGCGCGCCCGGGCGCGCACGCTGGCCGAGTCGGTAGCAGTGCTGGCCGATCATGACGTGCTGGTCGCACCGGCCAGTGCGATCGTCGCGCCCAAAATCGGCGCCTCTCAAATCCTGGAGGCGCGCGAAGACGCGGTGGAGGTCGTCGCGGCGATTCTGCGCTTCACGCAGCCCTTCAATTCGACCGGTCAACCCGCAATAGCTGTTCCCACCGGTCTTTCGCCCGACGGACTGCCGATTGCGATGCAGGTAATCGGCCGTCCGTTTGGAGAGCCGGCGGTAATTCGCGTGGCCGCCGCTTATGAAAGCGCGCGCGGCGCGCTCGCGCCTCCGCCGGAGATTGCGTAGCACAACGAAACGATTTCACTTTTTCACGGGCGCGCGCCGCGATTACAGCTCGAGATCGACCGTCACGAAATCGTGATCGGAGGCGCGGCGCATCAGAATCGGAGACCGCGGCGGCACCACCGCCGCGGTTCCCGCGATCGGACGAAGCTCGCGGACTGCAAGCCAATCGAGTTTTGGCCTCATCGATCGCGGAATCAGTCCGGAAAAAGTGAAAGTCGCGCGATTGGCCACGTTGGCGCCCTCGATCTCGAGTCCGTGCTCTCGTAGATGGCCGAACAGGGGCTCGTATGACTCAGGCGAGTGGAACCGGTCCGGATTCGCGATCATTTGCCGCGCCGTTGCCAATATCAACGCCCCGCTCGATAGCTCAGTGGTGGTCGTATTCAGGTCGCCGCCGAAAATCGCGCGGCCTGCCGGCGGGAACGATTCCAGGTAACTCGCCATCTGGCGCGCGCGCTCGACCGGCGTGCAGCGGCTGTGCAGATGCGTGACGCCGACGGTTAACTCCTCGCCGCCGAACTTCACTCTGGTGACCACTCCCGTTGGCCCGCCCACGCGCGACCAGCGCCGTTTGCGTCTGGGCCACGCCATGGGCGTGGGCGGCCTGTGCATCGTGACGGCGGCCACGTCCTCGAACGGCGCGGCGCTCAGGATCGCATTGCCCATGTACGAGACGATTTCGCTTTCGATCCCCGGGGGCCTCAGACCGAACTCGCGAACGTACGCGCAGCTCATCTCCAGCGCCTCGGCGAGATCCGTCGCAAGGTCACGGCCGGGCCTCCGCCTCACTCTCGTATTGACCTCGCATAGCAGGATCACATCGGCGCTCTGGAGCGGCGGACGCCTGAGACATGCCAGGATTTCGCGGAACTTTCGCCCGCCAGCCGCGTTGAGCAGCACAACTCGCAGCCGCGCATCCGGCCGGCGGCGCGCCGCACGGTTCACGACGATTGGCGGGAAATGCGGCGTCGGCTTTGCGCCTGCCGCAGTAAGGTCGTGCGCGTCGCGGTCCATCACCCGAGCTAGTCGGCCAATTCCTTTTGAAGATCCTTGAACGTCGTAATCGGCGGCGTGCACGTGTGCTCGCGGCATACGTAAGCAGTCACGTGGCCGTCGATTTGCCGCTTGCCGCGCACCTGCTCGGGGATGAAGCCGGACTGGGCGCCGGCGTCAGCATTGTCCGCAACGGAAACAAAGATCGCAAGATTCGGAACGTAGATGAGGCCGAGCCGCTCCGTCCATTCGATCAGTTCAGGAGAGTTGCGGCTGCCGACAATCACAACTTCGGTCGGTCCGCGCTGGTAAAGGTCGACCGCTTCGAGCATGTGAGAGAACCCGAACGGCTGCTTCTCGATAAATTCGCGAAACAGCTTGAGCGTCCGCTCCGCCTCGACCCGGTAGCGCTCCTCGCCGGTGTAGCCGTGCAGCCTGAGCATCGCCATCACGGCCGCGCTGTTGCCCGACGGCGTCGAGCCGTCAAAAGCCGCCTTGGAGCGGCTGATGAGCGCTTCGTGATCGTCCGAGGTGAAAAAGAATCCGCCCTTTTCCTGGTCGATAAATCGCTCGAGGATCACGCCGGCGAGCGTCCGCGCGTGCGCCAGGTATTTCGCGTCGAGCGACGCTTCGTACACGTCGAGCATCGCGCCCGCCAACTGCGCATAGTCTTCGAGGTAGGCGTTGTGCCGCGCGACCCCGTCCTTGAACGAGCGCTTGAGCGCGCGTCCGTCCCACATCGACGCCATCATGAAATCGGCCGCGCGCTGGGCCGCTTCGAGAAACCGCCGCTCGTGCAGCGCGCGATATCCCTCGGCAAACGCGCCGATCATCATCGCGTTCCATGCCACCAGGACCTTTTCGTCGCGCCCCGGCTTCACCCTTTGTTCGCGAGCCGCGAACAGTTTGTCGCGAATCTCGCGAATCTTCGACGCCATGTCATCTTCCGAAATCTTGAACATCCGCGCGGCGTCGGCGAGCTCGATCGTGCGATGCGGAATATTCGCGCCATCGAAATTGCCTTCGCTCGTGATGTCGAAATAGCGCTGGGCTATCGCGCCGAGCTCGGGACCAAGGACCGCGTCGGCCTGCTCGGGCGTCCAGACGAAGAACTTTCCTTCTTCGCCCTCGCTGTCCGCATCCTGCGCGGCGTAAAAGCCGCCCTCGGGACTTGTCATCTCGCGCAAAACGTAATCGAAGATTTCGCGCGCGACGCCGAGAAACTCCGGCTCATTGAGCGCGCGGCCGGCGTCGAGGTACAGGCGCGCCAGCAGCGCGTTGTCGTAGAGCATTTTTTCGAAGTGCGGCACCAGCCATCGCTCATCGACGCTGTAGCGATGGAATCCGCCGCCGACCTGGTCGTAGATTCCGCCGCGCGCCATCTTCGACAGCGTGTGCCGAACCATTTCCGCCATCGCCTCGTCGCCGTCGGCCGCGTGCACGCGAAGAAACAGCGAGAACACGAACGTGTTGGGAAATTTCGGCGCCTGGCCCAGTCCGCCGTTGATGCTGTCGTAGTGCGCGGCGAGCGCGCGCGCCGATTCCACCGCCAGTCCCGGCTTCAAGTCGCCGCCGGTGGGCACGTAGTTGGTGAGCGCGCCGAGCGCCTCGGTCAGCTTTTCGAGATTGTTGGCGACTTCCCTGGCGCCATCGCGATACGCGTGCGAAGCCGCAGCCAGGATGCGCGGAAATCCGGGCATCCCATGACGATCTTCGGGCGGGTAGTAGGTCCCGCCGAAAAACGGCCGCCCGTCCGGCGCCAGGAACATCGTCAGCGGCCATCCGCCGCGCCCGGTGATCAGCTGCACCGCATCCATGTAAATCTGATCGAGGTCGGGCCGCTCTTCGCGATCGACCTTGATCGCAATGAAGTTCTCGTTGATCAGCCGCGCGATCGCGTCGTTCTCGAACGACTCCCGCTCCATCACGTGGCACCAATGACAAGCCGAGTAGCCAATCGACAGCATGATCGGCTTGTTCTCCGCCTTCGCGCGCTGAAGCGCTTCCGGACCCCACGCATACCAATCGACAGGATTGTACGCGTGCTGGCGCAGGTACGGACTTTGTTCGTTAATTAACCGATTCGGCTTGCGGCCGGAATGACCTTCGGGATTTTTCGCCTGGCTCATGAATCTCGTTTCATCCTATCTGCCTGCCCGCGCGCTGTCATTCCGGGCGAGTCAGCATATGGCAGAGCATCGGGCGCGCCAGTTACAATTCGCTGTTATGGTCTCCGCTTCCGCATCACGCGACTCCGCCGCATCGCAGCCCGCCGCCGGCAACGACAACGATTCGCGATTCCGGCTGCGTGCCGGATGCGTCCTCATTCTCGCCGCGATTCTCTTCTTCGCCCGCCTGGGTGCGCGCGCGCTGTGGTCCTCGGAATTCCGATGGGCCGAAATCGCGCGCGAGATGCTGGTGACGCACAACTACTTCTGGCCGACGATCAACGGTCACGTTTATTACGACAAGCCGCTCGGCTCCTACTGGCTGGTAATTTTTTCGACACCGCTCACAGGCGGCCTCAACGAGGCTGCCACGCGCATCCCCTGCGCGTTTGCCGGACTGTTGGCAGTGGCGCTACTCATGCTGCTGGTGCGACGCCTCTACGACGCCCGCACCGCGATCCTCGCCGGCGTCATCCTCGCGACCAGCTTCAGCTTCGTATTCTTTTCGCGCCACGCCAGTGCCGACGTCGAAACGCTCACCGGCGAACTGGCCGCACTGCTGCTCTTCAATCGCAACGAGGATCGCGGCGGTGGATTGTGGGTCGTCGGCCTGTGGCTGATCATGGCGGCGACTTCGCTCACCAAAGGTCTGCTCGGATTCGCGTTGCCGCTATTGGTGATTGGCGTGTATTCATGCCTGCGCGACGGAGTGGTCCCGTTTTTTGAGGCAATTTCCCGCGGCTCCCTGGTTGAGCGGGTTCGCGGGCTCGTCGAGCGCAATCGATGGTTCTTCAACTGGTACACCGTCGTCGGCGTCGCGCTGGGCGGCCTCGTGTATTACCTGCCGTTCCAGATCTCGTCGCGCCTGATGGGCTCTGAAAAGGGCCTCCAGATGGTGTATCGCGAGAACGTGGTGCGGTTTTTCCACCCGTTCGACCATCGCGGACCTATCTACTTATATGTCTACGTTATCTTCGGCCTGATGGCTCCGTGGTCAGCGCTGTTGCCCGCGGCTCTGGTAGAAACGCACGGGCTGCGTCGGGCAGGCGCCGAGCCTGCTCGCGCGGATCGGTTTGCATTGGTTTATTTCTGGGCGACGTTCATATTTTTCAGCGTCTCGGGATCGCGCCGCAGTTACTACATCCTGCCGATTCTGCCCGCCGCGGCGATCCTGGTCGCCAGAACGCTCGCGTATCCTGGCGAATTACGCTCGACGATCGCCCGGCGTCTGCTGACTATCGGCTATGCGATCGTTGCGTTCGCCGCCGTCGCCGGCATCGTCCTGCTGATTCCGGCATGGGCGATTCTTCCGCGTCCCTACGACTCGTTCCCGCAACTGCCCGCCGAATCCGCCTTCATCGTGGTCTGGGTCGTATCGGTCGCCACGGTCGTATACGCGACTGGCAAATTCAGCCCCGCTCGCGTGGCGATATCGATGGGCGCCGTCGCGTATCTTGCGATGGTCTATGTCTTTATCTTCGCGATGCCTGCGGCGGAGGCTTACCGCGGCGAAAAGCCGTTCGGCTACGCGGTCCTGAACAAGATCGGCGGTTCGACTGACCGGCTCGTGCTGTTCAAGACCGAGGGACCGCTGTTCTATCTCAATCCGCCCAACCCAATCCCCGAGTTCGAAAAGAAGCAGGATTTGCAGGATGCGATCGCCAAGGGGAGCGTCGGATGGATGATCGTCCGACGGCGCGATATCCCCAAGCTCGACACCCCCACCACAATCGAGCTCAGCGAGGCGTCATATCCGTGGGAGACCGACTACAATTACCGAAACAAGGTTGTGCTGGTCCGGGTCGGCAGCGCGCCGTAGCAAGTGGGGCGTAGCCCTTTTGTGGCGTCCCGACTGAAGCGAACGATGCGAGGATTCCGGCCAAGGCGCCGCGCGCTCAAAGGTATTACTATGAAAATTCTGGATAAGACAGCACTGAAAGAAATACTAAAGTGCGCGGTCGAAACGCTGTTTAAAACTCAGCCAAACATCTTTTGCTTCACTTTCGAAACGAGACAAACGGAATGGAACCTAGCGCATCACTTGGCTAATGAAATACACAAAGACCCGGTACTGTCGAGATTCGATTGTGACCTCGACGTGATTAAGCCCAATTTGGACAAGAAACGGCCTGACATTATTTTTCACAAAAGGGGCAAGCCCTGCGAGAGGGGCAAGCCCTGCGAGAACTTCTTGGTAGTCGAAATGAAGCGAAACGGCAGCCGGTCAAAAGTTGGTAAGGATATAAGAAAAATAAAAAAATACTGGTTCGGACGCCGACTTCACTACCAGTTTGGAGCCGTGATCAATATCAGAGACAACAAAACCTACGATGTTTGTGTTTTCTCGAATCCCGGGCTTCATAGTCGGGCTGACGAAGAAGGTCGATGAGGAGCACCCTATGCGCCAGCCGCCTTGTTCTGAAGGAATTCTCTGCGCGCCTGCTCGATGTCATCCAGCGTGATCATATATTGGTCGGCGCTGCTATCCGAACTCAAGCGGCGCGCCTGGGCGCGCGAAACGAATTCGAGCAGAGTTCGCACGTCCCGACCATTTGACCAGTTCGCCGCCGCTTTGAGATCTCCGAATATCTTGGAGAGCCGCGCCTGAGCGTCATCAGCAATTCTGAACTTCTGCGCCTGGAGCATCCGCAAGAAAATTACCGCACACTCTTCGGCAGTGTAGTCGGGGAACCCGATTATATTTGTAAAGCGCGAACGGAGGCCGGGATTAGCATTCAAAAAATCACGCATCTCGCGGTCGTAGCCAGCGGCGATGATTACGAGGCGTCCACGGTTGTCCTCCATGAACTTGAGCAAAGTCTCGATTGCTTCGCTACCAAAATCCTGACCACCTGCCTGACGAGAAGTGAGACTGTATGCCTCGTCGATAAACAAGGTTCCGCCCAAGGCCTTTTCGAGGACTGCCCGCGTCTTGATCGCCGTCTGACCGACGTAACCGGCTACCAGATCCTCACGACTGGTTTCGACCAGGTGGTCGCTTGGCAGGTAGTCCAATTCCTTGAAAATGCGACCCATTATGCGCGCTACCGTGGTCTTGCCGGTTCCCGGATTTCCCAGCATCACAAAATTCGGTTGGAGAACCTCGCGTAAATCCTGTGCTCGTAGTTTCGCGACGTTCAAGACGTCACGATATTCGCGGACCGCTTGTTTAACGGGCTCCAGACCCACGAGTGCGTCCAGCTCTTCCATCGGATCGGTCTTCCGCCGTTGCTCATCAGAAAACAGATCGGAGGACGTAAGCTCCATGAGTTGCTGTTTCGTCAGTTGGACTCCTGGCTCTTGCAAGGCTTGAAGACGGTTGGCTTGCCGCCGAATTGCGCGCTCCAGAAGGTTTCGAACAGCCCGAGCGTTCCCGAAGTTTGTCCCGATTCTCTCGCGACCGAGCAACTCCACCGCTGCCTTGAGGTCGGCATCGAGGACAGTAAATCCTTGGGCCGTCGTCATGCGCTGCAGAATGACGAGAAGCTCTTCATCCGTGTAGTCGTCGAAGGTTAAGAACTGTGCAAAACGGCTCTTGAAACCTGGATTGGTCTCAAGCAGTGCATCTATTTGCTCCTTGTAGCCCGCGGCGATTACCACCAGATCTTCACGATGGTCTTCCATGAACTTGAGCAGCGTATCGATGCATTCCTGTCCGAACGAGTCATTCGGATCGTTCTTGAGAGCGTAGGCCTCGTCGATGAATAGCACCCCGCCCAAAGCATCCTGCAACACCTTGGTCGTTTTGATGGCAGTCTGGCCGAGATATTCGGCCACAAGCCGGCCGCGGTCAGCTTCGACGAGCTGCCCGCTTCTCAAGTAACCGAACTCCTTAAGCATCACAGCGTAGATGCGAGCAACCGTGGTTTTTCCCGTTCCTGGATTTCCAGAGAACACTGCGTGAAGCGAGAGCTTGGAAACCGGCAGTCCGATTTTCTGGCGTTCCGAATTGACGGCAAGAAGACTTCGTATTTCGGAGAGTGATTCCTTTACCTTCTTAAGTCCTACGAGCTGATCGAGCTCCGCTCGTCTCGCGTCTGCATTAGTGTCAGGCTGCGTCTGGCCGTCCGGATTCGTGGCCGCCGCGGCGGCGACATCGCCTGTTGCGGCTCGCGGTGTTTGGATTTCAGCGCCTGCCGGTTCTTCGCTTGATGCTGACTCAGAGCTGGTCGTTGTGATGCCTGCTTGATTGGTTTCTCTGAGGCCAACGCTTATTCCGCCGTTGCCTTCTAGGCGCAGGATGTAGTTGCTAAAGATAAGTGGCTTATATGCCGGAAGATCAAGTGCACACTCTTGAAATTTCTGCGCCAATTGCGCGTAGCTGACGTCATCGGGAGAAAGGCGAGCCGCGAATCCGGTCGCGAGCATTTGAACGCGTCGAAACGTGAACGAAGGTAGCTCTGGAAGCCCGAGAAGAATGGGGTGAGCTCTTCCAATTCGCCAGCTAAGGCCAGTGCTGCATCTAGACAAAGCGAACTTAGAATCGTCGCCGGGCTCGCGTTTACTGCAGCGTTGACAAGGAACTGATATACTTCGACCAGGCCATGATCTCCGATTTCCGGGGGGAGAAACCAACGCCTGATCGCGTTGTTCAGTCGCGCGATGCTTTCTGGGGTGACATTTTCCTGGCTGCCAGGCGCCATCAACGCAGCATTGCAAGCACCCATTAGCTGGCCCATGTTTTCGTACTCGGAATCAGCCCAATCGTGACCGTCTTCGGATACGGACTGCGCTAACGTTCGGAAGTCGATCTCGGGGTGGGAGTCGTAATTCAGAAATGCTTCGAGCGCACCGAGTGAGTTCGTCAAAGAGTCTGTTATGCTCGTTCTTGCAGACTCCAGAGTGTATCGCCAGATAGGATCCAACTGCTCAGGCTGATCTGACAGTTCCTGAACCACAATCCGCTGGAAAACCGTAACATGCTCCAGCGCGCCGATGCTGAACACAGCGTCAAGTAGTCTGGCGACGTACTCCTGGGCGTCGTTCAATCGATTCCTGAAGAGCTGATCCCGCCAGTACTGAAACGAATTGCTGTCAAGCTTCGCAAATACCGATTGAATGATGTTACTGAATGGAACGCGATTTTGGTCTGCGATTTGAGCGGCGAACGTACGCAGAGGTTCACCCGTGGCCTCTTCCGTGGGGCGGCGAGGATTTTCATTCGCAGGTGCTGCTGAGGAGTGCATTTCATTCGCCGGTGCTGAAGAACGCAAAGGTTGCACCCCGGCGTGCTGGGGTGCAAAGCGCCGATCCGTTCGCGGCGAGGGGCCTACGAAAGGTGCCGCCAGAAGAATGAGCAGTATAATGAGCAGCCCCAGCACTATGACGACGCACACGACGATTTCCCCGCTCGTGATTGTACGCTCTCCAGTCGAGTCAGGAGCTGTCGCCGTTGTCGGCACTTCCGGTAGAACGTAATCGCTCGAATGATTGAATTGCTGCACCTCGCTGGAAAGGGCGGCAGTAGACGCGGAAGACAGATACGAAAACGAGTACGCCGAATCGATGTGGTTCCAATCGACCGCGTCTGCTTTCTCTCGGTCCATGGTGATGGAGCCGATGATCTCGCCAGCAGGCCCTTCCTGCGAGGAATGGAATCCGATCTCAACGTTCACTTCATTGGCGTCCGTTTGGTTGTACAAGCGCTGCAGATAGCCGTGCGTCAGAATCAGCGTATAGAACAGAGCTACCGCATGAGGAGCCTGTTCGGCGAGATTGTTCTGGATGCTCGGGAGACCGTATCCCTCAAGCGAGCGCAGATGCTTCAGCAGGTCCAGGTCGCTCGTGACTGTCACGTCGAGCCGAGCATCGCCTTTGGCGGACGCAAACGAAATTCCTTTGTGAGCCAACGCCGCGGCGTAGCCCCGGTAATTGGTCGGCAATACACGGCTGGATGCCAAGGACTCGGGGGCAAGAATCAGAAGAAGCAATCCGGTGACGGCAGCCGCTTTTGCGAGGCGATGCATTTTGCGCAGCCGGCTGCGTCTAAGGCCGAGGGACGGCCGAGCCCTCGTAGCGTCCGGCGGCGCCGTCACAATCGCATCGGCATGACGACGTACGTGTAGCGCTGATCCGACTCCGTCCTGATGACGCCCGGGCTAACGTCATCGCTGAGCCCGAGCTCCACGGTCGAATCGCCACCCGGCGGAATTACGCCCAGCGCGTCCTGCACGTATGCCGCATTGAACCCGATCGCGAATTCTTCGCTCTTGAAATCGACGTCAAGCGACTCGCTTGCTTCGCCTGTTTCCGGACTTGTCGATGAAACGGTCAGCGTCCCGGCCGATAGCGCGAATTTGACGCCGTGATAACGCTCGCTGGAGAAAATTGCCGCACGCTTGATTGCCGCGAACAGCAAATCCCGCTTGACGGTAATTTTGTACTTGGACTGCTTGGGGATGACGCCGCGGTAATCGGGAAATTCGCCCTCGACCAGCCGCATCGAGATTTCGGTCGCCCCACGCTTCAGGTATGCGAGCTGACCTTCGAGGTTCAACCGCACTTCGGCGTCGCCGCCCTCATCGAGAATTTTGCGCAGCTCCGAGAGTCCCTTTCGCGGAATGATCGCGCCGGTCTCCAACCTGAATCCCGCTACTTCGCGCTCGATCATCGCCAGCCGATGGCCGTCCGTCGCGACCATCCGCACCGATCCTGGAGCGTTGGATTCAACGAACACGCCGCTCAGGTTGTAGCGGGCTTCATCCGGACTGACCGCGAAAATCGTCTTGTCGATCATCCCGGCCAGCACCGCAGCCGGAATCGTCAACTCAGCCTTCAGTTGTTTCTTTGCCGGCGTTGAGTCCTTGCCGGCGCTCTGACTTGGCATGGCGGGAAAGCTGCGCGGATCCAGGCCCATCATTTTGAACTTCGCGCGGCCGCACTTCAGCTCGACCCAATCGCTGTCGAGCGACGTCAGCGCGACTTCATCGCCTTCGGTCTCGCGCACGATTTCAAAAAGCTTGCGCGCGTTGAGCGTGAGGCTTTTTTCCTTGCCGGAACATGCGACCTGCGTGCGAATCCCGACTTCGAGGTCGGTTGCGCTCAAAGTCAGCGTATTTCCATTGGGTTCGATCAGGACATGGCCGAGTATCGGAACCGTCGTGCGCCGTTCCACGATGCCCTGCACCAGTCCCAAACCGCTAAGCAGCGAAGCGCGCTCGATGGAGAGTCCCATGAATTGTTAGCCCGTCTCCTATTTCTGGATCTTAGATCTTTAAAAAAGAATAGCAGTAATAGTAGGAGTTGTGGATTTGTTGATTGATCGCGCAACCGCCCGAAAATGAAAGCCGATCGATCGCTGAAAAGCTGTGAGCGAAAAAGCGGCTGACCGACAGGGCCGGCCTTGCGCGCACCGGCCCTGTCGATATCGATAGCCTTATGCCCACCTCACCCACAGCCTCCTCCACCTCGATTCACGCGGCATTGGCGCGAATCGATTTAAGCTCGCGCTCGATTTTCTCGATCGAGAGCCGAAATGCCGGATCGCTGGTGACGCGCCGCATGATCAGGTTGTGCGCGTGAATCACCGTCGAATGGTCACGCCCAAAGTGCTCGCCGATCGTCGGAAACGAGCTGTCGGTCAGCCTGCGGCACAGATACATCGCTACTTGACGGCAAAACGCGATGTGCTGAGTGCGTTTTTTCGACTTCAAATCCGTCAGGCGAATATGGAAAAAATCCGCCACCGTCTTCTGAATCGATTCGACGTCGGGCTTCGCGTCGGCATTTCGAATCAGATCCTGCAGCGCCTGCCGCGCGAAGTCCACGGTGATTGCCGATTGGTGGAGCGAGGCCAGCGCCGCCAGCCGCGTCAGGCATCCCTCGAGCTCGCGCACGTTTGACGAGACGCTCTGCGCGATATACATCGCGACTTCCGGCGCCATCCGCAGATTCTCGAGCACCGCCTTTTTCTGCACGATCGCCACGCGCGTCTCGAGGTCGGGCGGGGCGATATCCGCGATCAGTCCCGACTCGAACCGATTGCGCAGCCGGTCCTCGAGCCCGGGGATTTCGCGTGGAATTTTGTCCGAAGTCAGAATGATCTGATGCCGCTCGGCGTGAAGCGCGTTGAAAGTATGGAAGAATTCCTCCTGGGTGCGCTCGCGGCCGGCCAGGAACTGCACGTCGTCGAGGATCAACGTATCGACCCGGCGAAATTTCTCGCGGAACTCGTTCATCTTGTCGCGGCGCAGCGAGTTGATCATCTCGTTCATGAAAATTTCGGCCGGCATGAACAGCACTTTCCTCGGCCGATCGCCGCTGGCCCAGATATGGTGCCCGATTGCAGTGACCAGGTGAGTCTTGCCCAGGCCGACCCCGCCATAAATGAAAAGCGGGTTGTATTTCTCGCCCGGTTGATTGGCGACCGCCAGCGCCGCGGCGTGCGCGAACTGATTGGCCGATCCCACTACGAACTCCGCGAAACTGTAACGCGGGTTCAGGGTGGGATGCCGATCGCCACGCGGCGCGGCAGCCGCCGTCGTGCGATTGGGCGCGGACGCCTTGCCATTGCCATTTGCATGGCCGTTGGCATGACCATTGGCTGGGCGTGGCTGCGGCGTCGCCACGGCAGCATTTTCGCCGAGGGTCAGCCGCACCTCCATTTCCTCGCCTGCCTCCCGCGACAGCGCCGTGCGCATCAGCCCCAGGTAACGTTCGTTGATCCAATCGCGGAAAAACCGATTGGGCGCCTCGATTGTTACAGTCGATCCTTGATGAGCGACGAAATTGAGCGGACCAATCCAAGTCTCATAGCCGACCTGACCCAGCTCATCGCGGATGCGGTCAGCGGCCCTTTGCCACAAACCATTCATATCGTCTCCCCCTGCCAAACCCGGACCGCCCACTTCGGTCCGGGATTAGTGCGCGGCATCAGATAGCGCGCGAATTACGCACAAGCTTATCCACATCTGTGGATAAGCTAAATTTCCCTCGTTGCAGCCGACAATTTGACGGTGCTCCCCGCCGGACTATCAACTTGTCCGGGTTGCTCTCGGTTCTGTTAGGGTTAAAAGTCCGACTGAGAATGCGAGCGATATACACGCGCTTAAAAGTCATATCCAACGCGCCGCGAGCGAACCCCTGGAGCGGAAAATGGTTCTTCAAAAGAAGAAGTGTGCGGCCAAGTGAACGTGATAAACTTATTTCGCGATGAGGACAAGCGCGGAAAAAAAATTGGCGCTATGCGCGCGGATCGAAAAGGAAATTTCGCGCGCGAGTGATCGCGCGCCGCACGCACGAAATTTCACGCTGATCGCGCGATCGCGTCAATCCGCTGTGGAAGCCATCGCGCGCGATCTCAACTTTTCGCGCCGCGGCGCAATTCGGTCTCATCATGACGCGTGCAATCGAATTTTTCTTCGCGATCGTAAAATTTTTTTTGATAGCGCCGAATCCTCAGGAGAATTGCGATGACATCCCGCAAAAAATCAGATGAACTCTTCCATCGCGCCAGTGTTAAGATTCCTGGTGCGGTGAATTCTCCCGTTCGCGCGTGGAAGGCCGTCGGCGCGCAGCCAATTTTTATCGAAAGTGGCAGCGGCGCTACCTTGATCGACGCCGACGGCAACAGTTTTCTCGACTACGTATGCTCCTACGGCCCCGCCATCCTCGGACATGCCCATCCGCGCGTCACACAAGCCATCGCCGAGCAGGCGCGCAGCGGTCTGGGCTTCGGCGCGCCGACGCGCCTGGAGGTCGAGCTCGCGGAATTGATCTCGTCTGCGATCAAGTGTGCACAAAAAATCAGACTCGTCAGTTCGGGAACGGAAGCCGGCATCACCGCGCTCAGGATCGCGCGCGCGGCGACCGGGCGTCCGAACATAATAAAGTTTGACGGATGCTATCACGGGCATAGCGACTCGATGCTGGTGCGCGCCGGTTCCGGCGGGATGACTCTTGGTCAACCCGACAGTGCCGGCGTTCCATCGGCGCTTGCCGCGATGACGATGGTTGCGCGATATAACTCCATTGAAACAGTCGAAGGTTTATTCCGCGCCGCGCCTGACAAAATCGCCGCCGTGATCGTCGAGCCGGTCGCCGCCAACATGGGGGTCGTAAATCCCGACCCCGGCTCGCTGAAAGCGCTTGCCGAAATTGCGCACCACAACGGCGCTCTGCTGATTTGTGACGAGGTTATATCCGGGTTCAGGCTATCCTTCGGATCGGTTGCTGAAAGCATGGGCATCGCGCCCGACCTCATCATGCTCGGGAAAATAATTGGCGGCGGAATGCCAGTGGGCGCAGTCGCCGGCCCGGCCAAGATCATGGACTTGCTCGCACCGATTGGTCCGGTCTATCAGGCGGGAACGTTGTCGGGAAATCCGGTTTCGGTTCGCGCGGGGCTCGAAACCCTTTCTATTCTAAAGGAAACCAATCCGTACGCCGCGCTCGACGCCGCCGGCGCGCGGCTTGAAGCCGGACTGCGCGACGCAGTGAAAGAACTGCGAAAAAATGGCGGGTCGGGATGCGTCAATCGCGCAGGATCGTTGCTGACGATGTTTATCGGTCCAGAGCGTGTACGCGATGCCGACGAGGCTCGCGGGTGCGACGGCGGCAAATTCGCGAAGTTCTTCCACGGGATGCTGGATCGCGGGATAAATATACCGCCGTCGCAATTCGAGGCCATGTTCATCTCGACGGCGCATACCAATGCCGACATCGACCGCACTATTGCCGCCGCTCGCGAATCGGTCGCGTCGATGCGACAATGATCGGTTCTGAGGTGAATCACCGTTGGCGCTGATCCCCGGAAAGTACGCGCGGCCGCTCGCGATGGCGCTAGAGATCCCGATGTCGCCGATCGCGGGCGGGGTGTTGGGCTATTACATCGATGAATACTTTCAAACCGGGCCATGGTTCACCGGCATTCTCGCATTCGCGGGCTTCATACACTCAATTTTGACGATCATCAGGATCGCCAAGGAAATACCCCCCGGTTCGGAAGGCTAGCGAGACGGCGGTGCGAAACGACCGTATCCCGACCATTGCGGCGATTCAGCGGATGAATGTCATCCTGATGGCCGGCACGGCGATCGTTCTCTTTTATTTCGACTCCAGTTCCGCCGCCCTCGGATGTTTGCTCGGCGGCGCCGTCGTAATCGCCAACCTATGGCTGCTCAGCCTCTTCGGCGCGGCGATCCTTTCGGCCGCCGGCGCGGGCATCTCCAGCACCGCTGCCAAGTTTGGCGTTATGGCGATACCACTCAAGATGCTGATCGTAGTGGGCCTGGTCTATCTGCTCTTCAAACGCACACACATTGACGGTCTGGGATTCGCGCTCGGGGTCTTGACTCAAATGACCGCTGCAATTATTGAAACCGGGCGTGCTTCGCTCCGCGGCGCCAGCTAAGATTGCCGCGGCGGAGATAATTCCTTGCAGCAGTCGATAAACTTTCTCGAAATGATCGGTGGGGGCAAAATCCCTGAGGTTCTGGTTGGCACCTGGCTGGTGATGGGGATCCTGCTGGTTTTCGCATTTTTTGCGCGACGCTCGCTGGCCGCCGCCGCGGACCCAATCGTCCCCGACGATAAGATCACGTTGTGCTCGGTTGCGGAGACCATCGTAGAGTGGGTCGACGGTTCCGTTTCTGAAGTTACCCAAATCCATCACTACCGCGGATTGGTCCCCTTCTTCGGCACGCTGTTTATGTTCATTCTGCTTGCGAACTTCCTCGGGCTCGTCCCGGGGATGGAACCTCCCACATCCGATTCCGATCTTACTTTCGCGTTGGGAACGATTTGCTTCGTTTTCTACATCTATCAGGGGATGAAAGCGCAGGGCGTGGCCCGTTACTTGCGGACTTTTTTTGGACCGATGATTGCGGTTGCGCCGCTCATGCTCGTGATTGAAATCGCCGACAACCTGTTTCGCCCGTTTTCGCTCGGTGTACGTCTTTACGCCAACATGTTTGCCGATCACATGGTGCTCAGCATCTTCACGGGCTTGACCAAGTTGCTGATTCCTCTGGCATTCCTGACGCTTGGATCGATCGTGTGTGTTATACAGGCGATGGTCTTCATGATCCTGTCGATGGCGTACGTACGCCTTGCGGTCAGCCACGAACATTAGTCGAAAAGCATAAACAGATTTTCATGCGCCCGAGATTCCGCCCGGAAATTGTGGTGGTAGAGGAAGAGAGGTGGCCCGGTCGCGGCACTTGGAGGCGCGCGAAACAAGGAGGAACGAGAAATGGTTCGACGGATAGGGAAGGTTCTAACGATAGTCTCGATTGCTATCATCGCGTCCCCGCTGCTCGCGATGGCAGCAGAAGCGGCACCCCCGGTGGTCAGGCTGACCGCTTCACCGCTGAGCGTGGGATTGATTGCGCTTGCCGCAAACCTCGGCGTCGGGATCGCGGCGTTCGGCAGCGCGCTTGCCCAGGGTCGGATGGCAGCGTCAGCGATGGAATCCATTGGGCGTAATCCCAACGCGGCCGGGCAAATTTTCACTCCGATGCTGCTGGGCCTCGCATTCATCGAAGCGCTGACCCTGTATGCGCTGGTTATCGGATACCTGCTGCAGGCGAAGATCTAGCGATTGCGCAAGCCGACAACATCAATGTCGTAGTGACAGCGGGGCCCGACGGGGCCCCGTTTCTTTTTTTCCTGGCCGCCGCTATCCGCGGCGCTTGGCGCCCTGCAAAATGTCGAATGGCGCGCGGCTTTTTTCCCGCTTCAACAGCACGTATGTCGCACCCGCGCCGCCATCGGCCGGCCGCGCGCTCGTGAATGCCAACACGTGCCCGCCAATCGCGCCATGCGACAGCCATCCTGCCGACGCGTGCTTGAGCACGGAATGGCCGCCGGGAGATCGCAGTCCGCGTCCATGCACGACCAGCACGGTGCGCAACCCCTTGCGAACCGAGGCGATGATGAACTCCTTGAGCGCTTCCTTGGCGGCGCTCTGGATCATGCCGTGCATATCGAAATGCGCCTGCACGGCGAACTCGCCGCGGCGGAGCTGCGACACGAGTCGCGGGTCCAGTCCGACGCGGTATCCCTCGAGGTACTCGTCCGACTCGGTGATATCGAAGGGCGCCTGTCCCGATACCAGGTCCGACAATCGCGCGATTACCTCCGCGTCCTCATCGACGATCGTGTGAGTCACCGGCGGTTCGACCGGTATCCGCGAGCTGCGATTGCCTTTGCCGCTCAGCGGGCGCACGCCCTCGAGCGCGCGGCGCAGGAAAGACTCGTCGTCGAGCAACTCGTCATGCAAGTCCTGACCTAAGTCTTGCGCGGGTTGCGCGGGTTTTTCGACGACCGGCGCCGCCGGACTCGTGGCCTTGGGCTTGCCTGGCGGTGGCGCAGGCGGCACCGCTCGCCCGGCGAGCATTTTCTTCAGGTCTTTAAATGGCGACGAAAAGACCCGCTCGGGCGCCGGCGTCGCCTTTCGTTCGCCGTCTCGTTCGTCATCCTGGCGGCCATGCTTTCGCTTTTTTGCCATCGGAAGGGGTCGCAGGTCCGGACATGTGCACGACTAGACAGACTATGCCGGGGACGCAACGCGGTTCAAACTGCGTCCGCGATCTGAAGCGATCGGAGAGGAAAATCGTCTGGGTTAATGATGCGCATTCGGCGCGCATCGACTACACTGGCCGGGATGCCGCGAAACACTTCGAAATTGCCTGATGCGAGGCCCCTCATATGCGTCGTGTCATAGTAGCCGCCGCAGCAATTGTCGGAGCCGTCGTGATTTTTGCCGGCGCGATCCTCTTCTATGCCGCGACCAACCTGAATTCGATCATCGCCGAGCGCCGCCAGCCCATCCTGGAAAAGGTCAGCACCGCGCTCGGCCGCGATGTTCATATCGACGACATCAAAGTGAGCTTCGGCTGGGGAATCCTCGCCGACGTGACCGGGGTCCAGGTGGCAGACGACCCCGACATCTCGAACAAGCCGTTCATCGAGGCGAGCAATGTTTACGCCCGGCTGGAACTGATACCGCTGCTGGCGCGCCGGATCGAAGTCACCGAGGTCGTGCTCGACCAGCCGGTGATCCGAATCGTTCAGACTCGCGACGGCACTCTCAACGTCTCCACGCTCGGCAGGAAAAAAATCAGCACTGAAGAGGAGTCGGGCGAAGCCGCGCACAAGAGACGCAGGGGCATAATCGGAGGCTCGCCGATGGCCGAAGCGGGCCGGGCGCCTGCGACGCTGGGCTCGCTGTTCGTGCAGAATTTCACGATCGATGGCGGCACTTTGGAATTTGAGACGCAGGGTGCGCCGCAAGCCGCCACCGTCAACGCGATCGAACTCAAGGTCCGCGATTTCGGCTTTAACGCGCCCTTCAGCGTCGCGCTCACCTTCGCCGCACTTGCCGACCGGCCAAACTTCGATCTTTCCGCGACGATCGGGCCCCTAATCAACAACGGCGTCATCGACATCGACGCGATTGCGCTGTCGGGCACGGCCAAGGGCGGCCCGATTCTACTGACCCAGCTGGAAACTATCCCGATGCTCGCCAACGCCATCAGGCCGAAGCTTTCGATTTCCGGCCCGTTTAGCTTCGACGCCTCGGCCGACGGCACTGTTCAGTCGATCAAATTCAACCTCTCGAGCGATTTGAGCGCACCAGCAATCGCCTTCGGCGACACGTTTAGCAAGCCCGCCGGCCTGCCGCTCAAGATTTCCGCCGAAGGTACGCGGACCGGTTCCGCTGTCGGCGTGACGCTCGCCAACGCCACTCTCGGCGACCTCGAAGCGAAGGCGGCCAACATTAGAGTCGGCGGCGCTGCGACTGCGGCCCACCTCGATACCAACAACTTCGATATCGCTCCGATCGCGAAGATGATCCCGGCTCTGGGCAAATACAACTTCGAGGGCAAGACCGAGATCCATTCCGACGTTACGCTTGAGGGCGGCAAGGCGTCGGCGGACGGCACGGTCGCGCTGGCGGATGTCGGATTGTCCATCCCCGATCAGAAGGCCCCGCCGCTGAGCCATCTCAGCGGTAGCATCAAGCTCACGGGCACCAGCGCCGACATTGGCCCGCTGACGTTCAACCTGGGCGCGTCTCAGGCAACGTTGAAGGCGCATGTCGATCAGTTTCAGCCATTGGTCATGAGCTACGAACTGAATGCGGCCGCGGTTCATCTGGCCGATTTCGCGCCCTCGCGGCCGCCCGACGAAGTGATCAACCAGCTTTTTGCCAAGGGCGCTGTCTCGAGTGCTTCGGTGAAGGCTGCGGCCGTCGATTCTGAAATCACGTCGGCGTCGGGCAACCTCGCCAACGTCCCGTACCAGAACCTGAATCTGTCGCTTTCGCTCGAGGGCAAAACCGCGCGGGTGACCCTGCTCAAGGTAAAGGCATTTTCGGGCGAAATCGTCGCGACAGGAGACACGCGGCTCGAGGCGGCGGCGCCGATGACGGCGTCGATCAGTTTTTCCAATCTCGATCTTCAGCAGGCACTCGACGCGCAAAAATCCAGGGCCGCCGGGACTGTTCGCGGCTCGCTCGGTGGAAGCATCAATCTCACCGGGAAGACCGGCAGCTTCGACGAGATGAAACCGACGCTCAAGGGTAGCGGCAAGCTGATGCTGACCAACGGCAAGCTGGTTGGCGTCAATATCGGCGGTCAGGCGCTCAAGAAGGTGCAGAAACTGCCCGCGATCGGCAATCTGGTTCCGGAGGCGGTCGTCAAGAACCATCCCGAGCTGTTCGTTGACCCCGACACCGACATCCAGCTCTCGAGCCTGAGCTTCGTCCTCGCCGGCGAGCGAATTACCTCGCACGACATCAAGCTGCAGACCGTGGATTACAATCTGCTCGGCGACGGATGGTTCGACATGGACAGGAATATCGACCTGGCGGCGCGAATCGTGCTCTCGCCGCAATTCAGCAAGGAGCTGATCGAGCAGAAGAAGGCGGTCGCGTTCATCGCGAATCAGGACGGACAAATCGACATCCCGCTGCAAGTCGTCGGGCAATTGCCCAAGCCGAAGGTCCTGCCCAACGTGACGGAACTTGCTAATCGCGCCGGAAATAACGCGGTCCAGGGGCAGGGTCAGAAGTACCTCGGCAAAATTTTTGGCAAGAAGGGACTTCCGGGAGGATTGGGAAAATTTCTCGGCGGCGATTCGGGTGGAAATAACGGCTCGAGCGGCAGCGGAGCACCCGCCGGCAACCCTCCACCCAATCCACTCGATCAGCTGAAGAAACTATTCTAACCCACGCGCGGATTCTTTTTACTCGGATACAGTGGCTGGCCCCTGCAGCTGAGTAAGGAGGCAGGGAGGCGGGCGGAGTTTGCCCTGAGCCCTTCGACTACTTCCGTGAATGCAGCAACGCCGGCCCTCCTGTTGGGGGACCGGCGTTGCCGGTTACGTCACTCTGTTTCGATTCGCTCGGCTATGGCAGCACCGCTGACGCTGGAGTATTGGTCGGAATGGCGCCGCTGGCGAAGCTCGTTCCGAGCGACCAGGTCCCGCTCGACTGGCTGTACAGCTCGCTGTAGTCGGTGGTCGCCGCGCTGCCGCTGGCGCATGCACCAGCTGCTCCGGCCTGCGACGTTCCAATCACAAATGAATCCAGGTTCGCGGTGCTCTCGGTGCAGGCGCCGCCAATTACGATGACGTCGGACGCGTCGGCGCTCGCTCCTCCGAGCTCGGCCTCGGCCGCCCCTTCACGCGCCTGATTGAGCGAGCCGGTCGCGCTGAAGGTGCCGCCGGTTCCCGTGGCTGGATCGTACAGGTCCGTCTCTTTCTGCGCGGTCTGCTTGAGCAAGGTAGTGCCCACGCAGGTTGAAGGGAACGTGCCTGCCTCTACGTCCACGCCGCCGGGCAGGATTACGTCGCCCGCCAGAGTGTCAGTGACGTCATCGAACAGGGTCGCGTATCCCGCGCGCTTCACTCCCATGGTGTTGGCCGCCGCGCTCCAGGTCTGAGTGCTCGGATCGAACACTTCCGCCGTGTTGAGCGTGGTCGCAACGAGATCTCCTACTACGGCGCAGACGGCGCTATTGGCTTCGATGCCGCCAAACGCCACCACGTCGCCGGACAGCGGGCCGGTAACCACGGCCGGATCCAGCGCTACCAGCGCGAACAGTTCGCGCGGGGTGGTCAGCGACCCGGTGGTCTGCGTGAAACTCGGCGGAGTGGATGCCGGGTTGAAGATGAACGACAGGTTCGACGACTCACCGAGGAACTGGATCAAGTCGCCGCCCGCGATCAGTATCTCGCCGCCGTCGTTCGGGATCAGCGTTGCCTCCTGGTCCACCATGCCGCACTCATAAGTGTTGGCCGAGGCAATTCCACCTGGCGTACTGGTGCTGCCCAATGATGAGACGTTGGCCGTGTATTGGAAGCTGGTGCCGCTGGGAATGGCGGTTACTTTGAGGTTTGCTCCGTCGTATCCCACCGGAGTTACGCCGGAAATTGCAACGTAGTCACCAACGATCAGGCCAGGCGGATTCGCCGTGGTGTTGGCGGTTACCGTTGTTCCGCTTTCGGACAGGCTCAAAATGTTCCCGACTTCGGCAGTTCCACCGGTTCCAGCGGTCAATGTTGAGGAGCTGGACGTGTAGGTAAACGTGTTGCTGCCGGGGGTGGCGGTTACGACGAAGCTTCCGTTGTATCCCGTACTACCAGTACAACCCGGGCAACTTACGCCGGCAATTATAACGCCCGCACCAATGGTCAGGCCCGGCGGGTTCGCTATCGGCGTGGTGACGGTTACAGTTGTTCCGCTTTCACTGGTCGACGAAATCGGATTCAGAGTTGCGGGCAGAGAGCAAACCGAAGCAAGCCCGCTGCTGCATGCCGGCGTCGTCGCCGACGACTCTCCCGCCGGGCATGCCGGAATCGGCGAGCTTAACGCCGTGAAGGTGTCGGTGGCCGGGTCGTACAACTCCGCCGTGTTGAGCGCGGTCTGGGCCGGATTTCCAGACGGCGTGGTGGTCGCCAGGAACGAACTGCCGGCCGAGCCGCCCACGATCAGCACCTGACCGTCCAGTGAGGTGCCGCTGCCCTCGATTAGGGTCGCGGTCGGTCCCGAGCGCGCTGTGGTCATCGCATAGCCGCTGCCGATGCCGGCATACGTGAACAACCCGGTGGTCTCGTCGTACAGCTCCGCGGTATCCAGCGCTGTGCACAGGAAGCCGCTGGCGCCGCCAAACGTTGACGCTGCGCAGGTCTCGCCGCCCACGATCAGGGTCAGCCCATTAGGCAGCGCAACCGATGCGGCCGACTCGCGCGCCGTGTTGAGCGAGCTCACCAGCTGGAAGCAGTTGGCGGATGGGCTGAAGAGCTGGGCGCTTGCGCTCGACACCGTCGAGGTCGCGAGGTGGATGCTTCCGAGCAGGCCGCCCGAGTCGCCGCCCGCCATCAGGATGCTCCCCGACTCGGATGATCCCAACGGCGTCGGAACGCAGGTCGGAGTCGCCGTCGGCGTTGCCGTTGCCGTCTGCGTGGCGGTCGCCGTCACCGTCGCCGT